>JANPBE010000264.1:0-2326 GCA_031430295.1 Phyllobacterium sp. | reverse complement strand
AAAGTCCAAGTGCGGGCAGGGCACGCAGACCATAGGTGTCGCGTTCGTGCACTTGCGGGCGGGGATGATCGGGGCGCACATCATTCAGTTTGGCGGCCATACGGCGCTGATGCTCTTGCCATAGGGCAACTGAAACATCTGTTTCTGCACCAACGGGACGATCCGTCTGCACCGATAGGGCTTGGTGGGAAAGATAGTTAGCAGCCTCTAATCGCTGCTCGACATCGAGATTGCTCGGAATGCGGAACAACCGTAGGCGCCACAGGCTAGCGGCAAATGCCAGTGCCAGAACGGCTCCGATGGCGATGCGCGGGTAAAGTTCAAGGCTACGGAACAGGCCTGACCAAGAGACAATTAAGAACGCAGCGACGACAAAAAGCGCGGGCAGCATAAGCGGCCATAACCGTTCCGCCGCGATTGAAACCGCTGTGGTTAGCCTAATTCCTGTCAGGCGCGGTACGCTCGTGGCTTTGTCTTCGTTTATATCCATGAATCATAACATAGCATGGTTCATGGCGAAGGCGAGGCAGCACAAGCAATTGTGATAAATGAATTTACACGAGCCATTCCGGCACAGAATCCAAACCTATCAGCTCGTCATAGCTCGTGCGTGGACGAATAACGTGAAACTCTGCGCCGTTTACCAGCACCTCTGGCACTAAAAGCCGCGTGTTGTACGTGCCTGCCTGCACTGCACCATAGGCTCCTGCCGAACCAACAGAGAGCAAATCGCCCGCTTTTGGCAGTGGCATTTCGCGGTCCAACGCCAAATAATCGCCCGTCTCGCAAACGGGACCGACAACATCCGCGGTGATGCGCGGGGTGTTGATGTCTGCTTCTTGGACGGGGCGAATATCGTGATAGGCCTCATAAAGCGTAGGGCGGATGAGGTCGTTCATCGCGGCATCGACGATAACGAAATTCTTATGATCGCCGCCTTTGACATAAATGACGCTGGTGACGAGTATTCCCGCATTGCCAACAATTAGGCGACCGGGTTCCACTAGTACTTTGAGGCCAAGGTTGGCGGTATATTTACGCACAATGTTGCCATAGGCTTCTGGCAGGGGTGGCGGCGTATTGTCCGCGCGATAGGGAATGCCCAAACCACCGCCAAGATCTATATGGCTAACGGGATGGCCAGCGGCTTTCAGCGACATGGCCAGTTCTGCAAGGCGCTTGATGGCCTCATCAAAGGGCTCCAAATCAATGATCTGGCTGCCGATGTGCATGTCGATGCCAACGGTCTTGAGGTTCGGCAATTCGGCGGCGCGGGCGTAGGCCTGATCGGCTTCCTCATAAGGGATGCCAAACTTGTTTTCCTTCGTTCCCGTTGAGATTTTCTTGTGGCTTCGGGCATCGACTTCCGGATTGATGCGGATGGAGACTGGTGCGATTTTGCCTGCCAGCACAGCGCGGGCGGAGAGTTGTTCTAACTCAGGGCGCGATTCGACATTGAAGCAATGAATGCCTGCGGCTAGTGCGAAGTCCATCTCGCGGGCTGTCTTGCCGACGCCGGAGAAAACGATTTTGGAAGCCGGAATGCCAGCGGCCAGAGCGCGGCGTAGTTCGCCTTCTGATACAACATCGGCACCAGCGCCAAGCGCGGCAAGGGTTTTCAGCACCGCTTGGTTGGAGTTTGCCTTCATGGCGTAGCAGACCAAATGGTCCACGCCCTTAAGGCCCTCGGAGAAGACGCGGAAATGGCGGGTTAGCGTTGCTGTTGAATAGCAATAGAACGGCGTGCCAACCTTGGCAGCAATCTCTGCCACAGCCACATCTTCGGCAAACAAAGCGCCGTCTTTATATTCAAAATGGTTCACGGGATTCGCCTGTGTGATTACTTGATGAGGCCGTCGAGGATGAAGGGTTTGTCCTCTTTCGGTGCGTCTGGCGCTGCGGCGTCTTTGGGCGGGTTGCCGATGGCAGACGGAGCCTCCAATGCACCGCGTCGCCCACATGCGCTTAATGTTATTAGCGAGGCGGCAATCAAAGTCAGGGCAACTAATCTGGTCATATGAATTCCAAGTCTAATTTAGGGGTCGGTGCTTTTGGCGATTATGCCTTCACCAACCGTTTTTTCCAATAGGCGATCTGTTTCTTCACTTGCGCGGGCGCTGTGCCGCCAAAGGACGTGCGGCTGCGCACCGATTTATCCACGCTGAGGACGGAGAAAACTTCTGTGGTGATGCCGGGATTTATGCTTTGCAAATCTTGAAGCGAGAGCTTTTCCAAGCCGCACTTTTTGGACTCAGCCAAGGCGACCGCGCGGCCTGTGACATGGTGCGCCTCGCGGAACGGCATGTTGAGTTCGCGTACCAGCCAG
>JANPBE010000263.1:0-3268 GCA_031430295.1 Phyllobacterium sp. | reverse complement strand
GTGCCTGCGCAGTGGCGAGACGATTACTGAGGCGGCAGCGATGATTGCGCACATCAAAACTGAGGCGCGTATGGTGAACTGTTCCAAGCCAGAAGCAGTAAGCGCCGCGTTTGATGAGTTGAACTCCCTAGGCGGCACAGTGGGCGCTTATGCTAATGGATTTACCTCAGTTTCGGCTTTGAAGCATGGTGGCACTGTCGCGGTACTTGCGGCCCGCGAAGACTTGGGACCGGATGCGTATGCGTCCTTTGCCGTCGACTGGGCGCGGCGCGGCGCAGGCATTGTCGGCGGCTGCTGCGAGGTGGGTCCGGAGCACATTGCGGTGTTGCGCCAGCAATTGGAGCAGGACGGATTTACGATTAGCGGTGTCGTGTAATTGCCATAACGCAGTTTTGTTTGCGCCAGATTGAGATAAACACATAAGTGAGAATTTGAGACCAAAATGAGTGAAGCTCTTTCAATTGACCCCTCCTCCCGCCGCTCCGGTGGTCGCGCTGCGCGCGTTGCTGCGCGTGCCGCGCCGTTGGCGGATAATATCAAGCCCGTACGGGCCGGAATGTCTGGTGGAACTTACAATCCGCTATCGCAGCGCGATGTTGAGCGCATCCACGAAGCGGCTTTGGCTGCGTTGGAACTGATAGGCTTTGGTGAAGCGCCGCAGTGCACGATTGATGTACTGACAAGCGTCGGGTGTACATATGGCGAGGATAAACGCATCCGTTTTCCGCGTGCACTAGTGGAAGACATGCTGAAAAAGGCGGCGCGTGGCATCACGCTGCATGGCCGCGAGGAGAAGCATGATCTGTTGCTCGAAGGATCGCGTGTGCATTTTGGCACGGCAGGTGCTGCGGTTTATTTGGTGGACAGCGAAAAGCGTGAATATCGCGAGACCACTGTGCAAGATTTGTACGATGCAGGGCGATTGGTGGACCAGCTCGACAATATTCACTTCTTCCAGCGCTCGATGGTGTGCCGCGATATTGCGGATAATTTCGAGATGGACATGAACACCATGTATGCCTGTTGTGCGGCCACAACAAAGCATGTGGGTGTATCATTCACCTCGCCCGATTATATGAAGGGCGCATTTGATATGCTGCACCTCATTGCGGGCGGCGAAGACAAATGGCGGGCGCGGCCTTTCGTTTCCAACTCTAATTGCTTTGTCGTGCCACCGATGAAATTTGCACAGGAAGCCTGCATGGTAGTGGAAGCTTGCGTGGCTGGTGGTATGCCGGTGTTGCTGCTTTCGGCTGGCCAAGCGGGAGCGACTGCCCCTGCTCCACTTGTAACCGCGATTGTGCAAGCAGTGGCGGAATGCTTGTGCGGACTGGTTTATGTGAATGCACTCAAACCCGGCCATCCGGCAATTTTCGGCACATGGCCGTTCGTTTCCGATTTGCGCTCCGGCGCTATGTCCGGCGGCTCTGGCGAGCAAGCTCTGCTTACTGCTGGCTGTGCGCAAATGCACCGCTTTTACGGCCTTCCCGGCGGCGCGGCGGCGGGGATTGCGGATGCAAAATTGCCGGATATGCAAGCAGGCTGGGAGCAAGCAATTTCTAATGTGATGGCGGGTTTATCAGGCCTCAACATGGTATATGAATCCGTGGGTATGCACGCCTCGCTGCTCGGCTTTTCGCTTGAATCTCTCATCCTTGGCGACGATATGCTCGGCCAAGTTTTGCGCTGCGTGCGCGGCATTGATGTGAGCGACGAAAGCCTCAGCATTGAGACTATGCGCAACGTGTGTATAGAGGGCCCCGGCCATTATCTCGGGCATCCGCAGACGCTGTCTGTCATGCAGACAGAGTATATTTATCCCCGCCTTGCTGACCGCACCAGTCCGAAAGAATGGATTGAAATTGGCAAGCCGGACTTGGTGCAAAAAGCCATTGCGACGCGCAAAAAAATGCTGGGCGAACCGCCGCGACAGATCATTGATCCGGCTGCTGATAAGCTCATACGCGAGCAGTTTAAGATTCACTTGAAGGCGATTTAAAATTACAATTTGACCGTAAATCGAAAACATGATTTACGATTTACGGTATGTTTGTAAATCGGCCCGAATTTGAAGCGAACTTAAAGACACAATTGTCACGATTTCCGGCAGTTGCGCTGCTTGGTGCGCGGCAAGTCGGCAAAACCACAATGGCGCGGAAACTGGCGCGTGAAATAGACGGAACGATCTATCTCGATCTTGAAAAGACCGCCGACTTACGCAAGCTCGACGACGCAGGCGGATATTTGCGTGCTCATACAGATCACCTGATCATCATTGATGAAATTCACCGAAGCCCAGACCTATTTGCGGAATTACGTGGCATAATCGACGAAGGGCGAGATAGGGGAAAGCGGGCGGGACAGTTTTTGCTACTCGGCTCAGCGTCGTTAGACCTTTTAAAGCAAGCATCCGAAAGTCTCGCTGGGCGCATCAGCTATTTAGACATGGACCCTATTTCTCCTATTGAAGCCGCTAATGCGGAGATAGCACAAGACCAATTGTGGCTTCGTGGTGGCTTTCCTGACAGTCTCACCGCAGAAAATGATGAGGAGAGTTTTTACTGGCGGCAAGCTTTTATACGGTCATATCTTGAGCGCGATATTCCACTCTTTGCGCCGCGCCTTCCGGCAAGCACCATCGGACGACTTTGGACCATGTTGGCCAATGGGCAGGGAACACTACTCAACAGTGCACGACTGGCACAAGGTTTGGGTGTTTCTTCCCCTCTTATCACTCGCTACATTGATTTATTGGTTGACTTGCTCATGGTGAGACGTTTGCCACCATGGAGTGGCAATCTTGATAAACGTTTGGTTCGGTCTCCCAAAATATATGTCAGAGATTCCGGGTTGCTCCATGCGCTAGCTGAGATTGGCACCCTTGATAATTTATATGGTCATCAGTTGATTGGGCCATCTTGGGAAGGCTTTGTGATAGAGGCGTTGGCTAAAGCCGCGGGACAGTCGTGCACGCCAATGTTTTATCGAACAGCCGATGGCAGCGAAATCGACCTTTTGTTCGAACGTGGTGGTAAGCCTTTCGCTGCAATTGAGATCAAACGCTCAAGTGCGCCAAAAGTTCAGCGTGGATTTCATATCGCATGTGACGACTTACAAGTTCCGCATCGATTTGTAGTTGCCCCTGTGACAGAGAGCTATCCGATAAAAGGCAACGTGATTGTTCTGTCACTTCTATCTGCATCGGCGAAACTGCAAGAATTACTGACAGTGAAGTTTTGACACTAGACGACTAGCCGACTTTTGTCGG
>JANPBE010000262.1:0-2412 GCA_031430295.1 Phyllobacterium sp. | reverse complement strand
GGTCACGGATGCTGATAATGTGCGAAGCGATGACGGCGCGGGCACGCGTGGCCGTCATCAAGAATTGTGGTGCAGCCTCCAGACAGAGTGTGAGCTGACTGAGCCGCTTATTGCCGGTAATCAACATAGCTTGCGTGGCCTCACCGCCCGTTCTTCCTTGCGGGCAAATGTCATAGGCGGGCGTTAGCGTAAGATCATGCCCGTTCCAGAAGGCGGCATGATTGCGCGCGTGATCGTCGGTGTTACCAACCAAAATGTTGAACACCATTCGGCCGAATAGTTCTTCGAGTGCTTGTTGGGGATCGGTAAAGCGATGACGGATAAGGGTTGAAAAGTCCTCGTAGCTTGCGTAGCGAGCCTCAAGCTCGTCAAGTTCAAGCATCGTCAATGCCGATATGAGGGCACGCCGCTGCCAGCCCCTGCCAATAGGTATCCGATCAAAGCGTTCGATCAAAAGAACATCTTTGCCTAGCGCTCGCGTGAGTTTTACATGTGCAACAGTAAGGCCAACAATGTGCGCCAGTCGCATCGCCACAAACTCGGCTTTCACAACATTGTAGAGATCATTGCCGGCAGAAAATTTGGCGATATATTTTTTGTCCTCAGCATCGATTAGAGCCTTAGGGCGTGCGCCGCCAAGCGATGTGCCGTGCTGAAGCGCTTGATCAAGATCAGGCGAAAGAAGCATACCTTTTTCGACACGCTCTGCTGATTGCATCAACTCTTCGAGCGTCGCATTCGACTGTTGGCGCGACACATAAACCGTTGCCGAGCGTTGAAAATCGAGCGCGCCAATGCGATCAGAACCGGAGTCCAGCAAATAGGTAAGCTCGTCGAGTTCTGTGCTATCGGCGCTCGCGCCTTTCACACCAAGTGTACGATTGAGGATAACGCGCCTGCCCCATGCATCAGGCGAAGCGTCACGAATGCAGCTCGGCAATTGTAATTTGTCATTGAGCGGAATTTCACCGGCTCTCAATGGCAGTTCCGGATTATAGATCGCTATAGCGTTTTTTCGGGCAAGGTAGCTTTGGCCGTAGTTGAACAACAACCGGCCGTCATCTTGCCGCGCCAAGCGCCCTGCAACAACGGGCAGCGTTTCATGCGGCAGCCATATCCAAACATAGGCCTCATCATAGCGTTGTTCAGAAGTCATCTTTGATCACCGCTGTCTTATTGCGAATGGATTTTGGTAGGAGCTGCAGTTTCTCTTCCTGTTCTACCATACGCGTCGTCAAACGACTGCGGTCGTCTTCAAAGAGCGGAACGCCGACAACTACTGCTGCTTCAAAGACAAGTCCTATACCGCAGCGGGGGTCACCCTGCTCCATGCGCTGTATCAAATCACGCGACACGCCGACCCGCATCGCCAGCTGTGCGACACTCAGCTTGCGTTCAATGCGATTGATACGGATTAGTTGCCCAAGCACGACAACAGCCTCCCGCCCATAGCGGGAATAGGTCCGTACATGTTCTGAACGTGTAGCGGTTGGCATACTCACGATTCCCAGTGTAGTCCGTCTTGGTATCAGAGTATCGGAGTGCCGTCAACAAAGTGACATTTATGTAAGTCATAAATAGCATTATGACTTACATACAAGGCTAAACTCCATCAAAGAAATAAAAGGCGCTGTCCTATTTTTGAACCACAAGGGATCACGAAGCGCTCTATCAATAGAACCCAATTCATCCCATCTCAAAATCATCTTTGTCGCGCGATGTCTTTTGGCCGCTCGCCTTGGCAAGCTTGGAATTGTCATTGCGGGTGGCTTCTGATTTATCCGCCGCAGCCTTAGCCTCGTTATCCAACTTCGAAGCCTCAGTTTTAGTCTGAGGTGCTGAACTTTGTGCGGACGAACGACCGGCCATGGCGCGTGTCGCATGTACATCTGCCTCATCGACCTCACCACCATCATGTGTTGGGCCCCGATTTCCCGGGCGCGAAGGTAACGGCACAGACGAGCCAGCAGATGGTGTGGTGGAGGTGGAGGGCTCATCTTTGACGGACGCCGAGGGTGCGTTCACGCCGCCCTTTTCCAGTGCCTCGTGCATTTCAACAATTGCCCGCCGCGTTTCAATCAGCCGGTATACCGCCTTGCTTGTCTTATCAAACGCATCGCGATGCTCGGGGCCAATAGTTTCAGAAGCACGCTTCAATTCCGCGGTTGCCCGCGCCTCATAAGCATTAAACACCTCACGCGTTATCGGACGGGTCATTTCCTCGGCGGAACGTGGCTCCGCAAGTCCAACGACTGTCGATCCTGCTGGATTTGAAGCAGCACCGGATGATTTGTTCGATGTTGCATACCCCTCATGGGCGCCAATCTGTGCCATGTTAAGTCTCTCATTTAATTTATCTGCAAACGAGGCAACACGCACATCAACTGCGGTCGTTGCCATCACCTGCCATCG
>JANPBE010000261.1:0-4484 GCA_031430295.1 Phyllobacterium sp. | reverse complement strand
TAATGAACAGCCCCAAAGCCACCTATTTTCACCATCATTTCATTTTTTTGTTGCACTGCACCATAAATCAATGCCACAAAATACATGCTGCAAAAATGGGCAAACCCTGTGCGGCGGGAGGACTAAGTGACCAAGTGGGTCTATCAATTTGGCGGCGGCGCGGCTGAGGGCGGCGCGGCGGATTTGGCATTGCTGGGCGGCAAGGGCGCGAACCTTGCCGAGATGGCGCGCCTCGGCTTGCCTGTGCCTCCCGGATTCACCATTTGCACTGATGCCTGTCATTCATTTTTGGCGTCAGATAAGAACCTGCCGGATGGCCTCGAAGCTGAGGTTAAGGCAGCTATAGCCAGCCTGTCGTCAAGTACAGGCCGTATTTTTGGCAATCCTGAAAATCCACTCTTGGTTTCCGTGCGTTCCGGCTCGCGTGCCTCTATGCCGGGCATGATGGATACAGTTCTCAATCTTGGTCTCAATGATAAAACAGTCATCGGTTTGGCCAGTGCCACCGGTGACGAGAGGTTTGCCTACGATACTTATCGCCGCTTCATTCAGATGTATTCCGATGTGGTTCTTGGCCTCGATAATAGCTATTTCGAAGACCTTCTGGAACGCACGCGAGACCTAAACGACGCTGCGCAGGATATTGATTTGACTGCCAATCAACTGAAAGAGTTGGTCAGTATTTTCAAAGCAGGCGTGGAAGAAGAGCTTGGCGTTCCGTTTCCTCAAGATCCTTCAACCCAATTGTGGGATGCCATTCGCGCCGTGTTTCTAAGTTGGCGCAATGTGCGTGCCGTCACTTATCGCACCTTGCACAACATCCCCGAAAGTTGGGGCACGGCCGTCAGCATTCAGGCGATGGTGTTTGGCAATATGGCAGGTGAGTCCGCCACTGGCGTCGCGTTCACGCGCGATCCTTCAACCGGTGAAAAGACATTATACGGCGAATTTTTGCCCAATGCACAGGGCGAAGATGTCGTCGCCGGTTTGCGCACGCCGCAAAGCCTTTCAGAAAAAGGCCGCAAGGCGACCGGCTCAAAGCAATCTTCACTAGAAAAATCAATGCCAAGATTGTTTTCCGATATTGTGGCGACAGCAGAAAAGCTTGAACGTCATTTTGGCGACATGCAGGATATGGAATTTACCATCGAGCAGGGCAAATTATGGATGCTGCAAACGCGCTCCGGCAAGCGTAATCTGCGCAGTGCGCTGCGCATCGCCGTCGATATGGCGGGTGAGGGCATCATCTCACGCGAAGACGCGCTGCTGCGTATTGAACCTTCAGCGCTCGATCAATTGCTGCATCCGACAGTCGATCCGGATGCCCCGCGTACGATTATCGGCTCGGGTCTTCCGGCGTCGCCCGGCGCGGCAACAGGCGAAGTTGTGTTCTCATCAGATGAAGCACAGCGGCTTAAGCTTGAGGGACGCAAAAGCATATTGGTGCGCGCTGAAACCAGCCCCGAAGACATTCACGGAATGCAGGCCGCTGAAGGCGTTTTGACGACGCGCGGCGGCATGACCAGCCATGCGGCAGTTGTCGCGCGTGGTATGGGCAAGCCCTGCGTTACTGGCGCCGGCAACATGCGTGTGGATAGTAAAAACGGAACGCTAATTTGCGCCGATGTGCGCATCCGGCGTGGTGATATCATCACCATTGATGGTGGTTTGGGGCAGGTGCTCAAGGGCGCGGTGCCGACATTGCAGCCAAAACTTTCCGGCGAATTTGCGGTTGTAATGGGCTGGGCAGATGCAGCGCGGCGCATGAAAGTGCGCGCTAATGCCGATACGCCCGCCGATGCGCGCGCGGCACATACTTTCGGGGCGGATGGCATTGGCCTTTGCCGCACGGAGCAAATGTTTTTTGATGACATAGGCATCAACGATATGCGCGAAATGATCTTGGCCGAAACCGAGAGCGAGCGCCGTATAGCATTGGCGCGCTTGCTGCCTGTGCAGCGTTCAAATTTCATCTCTTTATTTGAAATAATGGCTGGTATGCCGGTGACCATTCGTTTGCTTGATCCGCCGCTGCATGAGTTTTTGCCTAAAGGTTTTGCGGAACTTGTGGAAGTTGCCGGCGCGATGAATATCACTGTTGAAACTCTTCGCGAACGCATTGATAGCCTGCACGAGTTTAACCCGATGCTTGGCCATCGCGGCTGCCGCCTCGTCATCAGCTATCCTGAAATTGCCGAGATGCAAGCCCGCGCGATATTTGAAGCGGCCATAGAAGTGCAGCGCAAAACGGGCGTTATGGTCGAGCCAGAGATCATGGTGCCACTGGTTTCGATGATGAAAGAGTTGGCATTCGTCAAAGGCAGCATTGCGAAGGCTGCTGCCGAAGTGGAACGCGAGACCGGCATAAAGGTAAGTTACCTCGTCGGCACGATGATCGAATTGCCACGCGCGGCCATGAGAGCAGGCGCAATTGCTGAGGCTTCTGAATTTTTCTCCTTTGGTACCAATGACTTAACACAAACTACCTATGGCATTTCGCGCGATGATGCGTCCGCCTTCATGTCCACTTATTTGCAAAAAGGCATCATGTTGCGCGATCCATTTGTATTTTTGGATCGTGAAGGGGTAGGCGAAATGATTCGCATTGCCTGCGAGCGCGGCCGCAGCACGCGCCCCGATATTGCACTTGGCGTCTGCGGCGAGCACGGCGGCGAGCCTGAGTCCATCCAGTTTTTTGAAGAAGCTGGACTGGACTTCGTGTCCTGCTCACCTTTTCGCGTGCCTATTGCCAGACTTGCCTGCGCGCAGGCAACCATCAGGCAAAGACGTATTGCTTCAGCTTAGCTTGCGAAATTGGTCCACAACGGCGAGCCATGCTTCGCCCAAACGGAACAAATGGGCAGTTTCAGGCCGTTCCTCTTGCGCATCCATCGTTACGCCATCAGAACTGAGCGTAACCAGAACAATTTGCTCATTTCCCTCTGGTAACCGTACCAAGGCGGCGCGCTGGAACGGCAGGCTCGAAGGCGCAGGAATATTAAATAAGAATTCCGCGCCAATGGATTGTGCCGCACGGCGAACGCTGCTGTCAAAACCTGAACCCATCAGATTTTGCGCCTCCAGAGCCATTAAAAGCTCCACATTTTCCAGATCTGTTCCCAATAATTTGTCGGGAATAGTAGGCGGCGCTGGAATTGCTGAACCGGTAGAAATGTTTACATGTGGCATGTGCGCGCTCCCTGTGCACCTGCCCCCCGTCGATAATTTGCAACCCATTCGCGGCGATAATACGGCAAGATGCAACAAAATGCCTGAGGCAATCGTTTGCGAAATACGAGGCACGGGGCTAAAGAGCAGGTTAAGCAGTGGATATGACCAATTAGATGATGCGGCGTGAATATGTGCGGGAAAACTCAGCGGCAGCGACCTGGTCGTTGCGCCCTGCTGTGTTTGCACCGGTTTTGGCTATTGTTGCTACCATCGTTCACCGAGCAGGCGCGCTCGGCACGCAATCATTTTTGCTGGTCCTGATAGCCGCTTTTGCCATTGCACTCACTGCGTTTTGTCTGGCACTGCTGGGTTTCTCGGACTTATGGCGTAACTCCGCAATTGGCGGACGTCGCTCGGCATTGGCATTGGCTTTATCGCTGCCGGTGCTAGCGCCAGCCGCTATGGCGGGGTATTTGTCGCAAGCATCCGCACCACTTTCGGACATATCAACTGACACACAAGATCCGCCGCATTTTGCGAAGCCCATTACATTCATTCCTAGCGGAAACATTAACGAACCGCCGCGATTAGACGCTGCCATACAGGATAAATTTTATCCGGATTTGGCTGGACGCCGCTATCCTCTGTCCGCCGACAGCATTATCGCCAGTGTTATGACTGTGATTGATGATAAGGGCTGGCAGTTGAAAGCACCATCGGCCCAAAGCAATGGTGATGCTGACTGGGTGATTGAGGCCAGCGTAAAATCAGCTCTGTTCGGCTTCGTCGATGATGTTGTCATCCGCGTCACGGACGAAGGCGAGGCTGCTTATGTCGATATGCGCTCGGCCTCCCGCTATGGCCGCAATGATCTTGGGGCGAACGCCGGGCGGATTACCGGTTTCATGAACGATCTGGATTTGAAGGTTCAGGAAGCAGCCGGAAAGTAGGCGTCACGCTGGCTCGTAAATGCTGATAAGTGTAGGAACATCATCTGTTTTCACTACTTTTCGTGCAATAAGACGCTCTAAATGAGCAAACACCGAAAGCGCCGCTGCCCCGTGTAGGCGCGGGTCCGTTCGCCGGTAGAGAACTTTGACGATATCAGCAATGGTGCGGTCGCCTTTACGCAGTCGGCTTAATATAGCACTTTCACGCAAAAGACGGTGTGAGCGCAGCGCTCGCACATACTGCTCCGGATTGCGCACCGGCCCACCGTGGCCAGGGAAATAGATATCGTCTTTACGCTTTATGAGCACATCCAGCGACTTCAAATAGGCGTCCATAGATCCATCCGGTGGTGCGACAATACT
>JANPBE010000260.1:0-2310 GCA_031430295.1 Phyllobacterium sp. | reverse complement strand
CTTAACAAGAGACCCCGATCTGCTATCAGATCGGGGCCAAGCCTTGCGCATATTGCTGTATCTCTTTGAACGCGATCAGGCGATCCAGCTGTTGAAGGCGGGATGACTACTCCACCGTCACCGACTTCGCCAAATTGCGCGGCTGGTCAACGTCCGTGCCCATCAGTACGGCTGTGTGATAGGCTAAAAGTTGGATAGGAATGGCATAGATAATCGGTGCAATGATTTCCGGGACGTCTGGCATGACGATGGTTGCCAGCGTCTTCAGTGAAGCCTGCGCTGCGCCCTTGGCATCCGTAATGAGGATAATCTTGCCGCCGCGTGCAGCCACTTCCTGCATGTTGGAAACCGTCTTTTCAAAAATACGGTCATGCGGCGCGATGACGATGACGGGCATGTTTTCGTCAATCAGCGCAATCGGCCCGTGCTTCAACTCGCCAGCCGCGTAGCCTTCGGCATGGATGTAGGAGATTTCTTTAAGCTTCAGCGCGCCTTCCATAGCCAACGGGAAATTGGTGTCGCGGCCGAGGAAGAGCGTGTGGCTGACCTTGGAAAGATGATGAGCTACCTTCTCGATTTCCTTGTTCAGCTTCAGCGCCATGTTGGCATAGCGTGGTGCTTCGGCGAGATGATGCACCAACTCGCGCTCTTGCGCTTCGGTTATCTTACCGCGTGCCTTGGCTGCCTTCACGGCCAAACAGGCCAAAACTGAGAGCTGGCAGGTGAATGCCTTCGTCGAAGCCACACCAATTTCCGGACCAGCCAATGTCGGAAACGTCACATTGGACTCGCGGGCAATAGTCGATTCACGAACGTTCACCACCGCGCCAATCGGCATACCAAGGCCCTTGCAATACCGCAGTGAAGCCAAAGTATCCGCTGTCTCGCCTGATTGCGAAATGAACAGGGCGACATCACCAGCATCCAGTGGCATTTCGCGATAACGAAACTCGGACGCCACATCAATATCCACAGGAAGGCGCGCGTAGCGTTCGAACCAATACTTGGCTACCTGCCCCGCGTAAGACGCTGTTCCACAAGCAGAAATAGCCACGCGATTGATTTTCGCAAAGTCAAACGGCAGGTCGAGTTCCTTGGTCGAACCATTCGCAAAATCGATATAATGCGACATGGTGTGGGAAATTACTTCCGGTTGTTCATAGATTTCTTTTTCCATGAAATGGCGATGATTGCCTTTTTCAACGAGGAACGCCGTGCTGGAGGATTTAACCTGCTTGCGCTCGACCTTATTGCCCTCAATATCAAAAATCTGGAATGAATCGCGGTGCAGTACGACCCAGTCGCCATCTTCCATATAGGTAATGAGATTGGTGAAGGGTGCCAGCGCAATAGCGTCGGAGCCGATGTACATCTCGCCATCACCATGACCGACAGCGAGCGGCGGGCCATTTCGCGCACCGATGAGCAGGTTCGGGTCAGACTGGAACAGGATGGCAAGCGCAAATGCGCCCTGCAAACGCTTCAATGAATTATGTGCGGCCTCGATTGGCTTGAAACCACGAAAAAGTTCGCGTGCCACCAAATGGGCGACGACTTCCGTATCGGTTTGCGATGTGAAATCGTAACCATCAGTCTGCAACTCGTTACGCAACTCGGCGAAATTCTCAATAATCCCATTGTGAACAATGGCCACGCCGTTGGAAAAATGCGGGTGGGCATTGGTTTCATTAGGAATGCCATGCGTCGCCCAGCGGGTGTGACCGATGCCAATAAGACCATCTAGCGGCTCCTGGCGCAGCTTGCGATCGAGGTTCATGAGCTTGCCTTCGGCGCGACGGCGGTCCAGCTTGCCCTCTTCGAGCGTGGCAACGCCAGCACTATCATAGCCGCGATATTCCAGCCGCTTCAATGCCTCAACAATCATAGGAGCGACCGGCTCGCGACCGATAATACCAATAATTCCACACATTTAAGATAAATCCCCGAACCAATTACTGCGCACACTTAGTGCCTATATCGCAAAGGAAAAAGTCAATTTCCGTTGCAGACTGTTATTATGCATATTAGCGGCTAAAAGTGAATTTTATAAAACCTTATTGGGCTTTGCTCTTGTCTTTCAGCGCCTTGTTACGAGCGCGAATTGCGGGGGCAATATTAAGCCGTTTGTCCTGCAGCGCACGACCAAAAGCGACTGCGTTTTCTGGAACGTCCTTGGTAATGACGCTACCGGCAGCGACAATAGAACCGTTACCAATGCTTACGGGCGCAACCAAGGCGGAGTTTGACCCGATAAATGCACCAGCACCAATTTTAGTAACAAATTTATTGTAGCCATCGTAATTGCAGGTG
>JANPBE010000259.1:0-1537 GCA_031430295.1 Phyllobacterium sp. | reverse complement strand
GGCGCATTGCCGAAGACCGGTTCCATGTGACGACGACGACCGGCGGCGCTCCGCGCGTCATGAGCCATATGGAAGACTATCTCCAGACAGAGTTTCCGACTTTGGATGTCTGGCTTACCTCGACCACCGAACAATGGGCGGTCATCGCTGTGCAGGGGCCGAAAGCGCGGGAAATGATTGCGCCGTTTGTTGAAGGCATGGATATTTCCAACGAAGCCTTCCCGCATATGAGCGTGCGTGAGTGCCAGTTTATGGGCGTGCCCTGCCGTATGTTCCGCATGACCTTTGCGGGCGAACTCGGCTTTGAAGTGAACGTCCCAGCCAACTACGGCCAAGCGGTGTGGGATGCGATTTATGCCCACGGCGCGCCAATGGGTCTTGCACCTTATGGCACGGAAGCGATGCACATTTTGCGCGCTGAAAAGGGTTATATCATTGTCGGCCAGGATACTGACGGCACGGTAACGCCGCAAGACGCGGGCCTTTCATGGGCGATTGCCAAATCTAAGCCGGACTTCGTGGGCATTCGCGGTTTGAAGCGCGTTGATCTTGTGGCACCAGGCCGCAAGCAGCTGGTTGGCCTCAAGACTAAAGATCCCAAGACCGTTTTGGAAGAAGGCGCGCAGATTGTGCTCGATCCGAACCAGCCGATACCGATGAAAATGGTTGGGCATGTCACCTCGTCCTACTGGTCTGAAAACTGTGATCGCTCCATCGCTATGGGCTTGGTTGCTGGTGGCTTTGAGAAAATGGGTCAGACGGTTTTCATTCCCATGCCGGACCGTGTGATTGAAGCTGAAATCTGCGATGCCGTGTTTTACGATAAGGAAGGGGGGCGGATAAATGTCTGATCTCAACATCAAATCCCGCCAGCCGCTTGATGGCCGCATCGCCGCTTTTGGTGCGGCTGCGCTATCGTCAGCCGCTGCGGCCTCACGTTTGTCTCTACGCGCTCGTCCAGATGCGGTTGCCGCGTTGTCCAAGGCGCTGGGCATTGCACTTCCGGTGAAGCCTAAAACCAGCACCGTTTCCGGCACACGCACGGCCTTCTGGCTCGGCCCTGATGAATGGCTGATTTTGGATGACGCTGGAAAAGACATGGTGGCGGAATGCGCCAAGGCTAAAGTGCTTTGCTCGCCCGTCGATGTCTCGCAGCGCAACACCGCTGTGATGGTTATGGGCGCAAATGCGGAAGGCACGCTGTCTGCCGGTTGTCCGCAAAATCTGTCGGAGGCTGTGTTTCCAGTCGGCGCTGTTTCGCGCACGTTGATGGGCAAGATCGAAGTGATTATCTACCGCAAAGATCGTCAAGTGTTCCGTGTGGAATGCTGGCGCTCGTTTTCGGATTATATGTTTACGTATTTGTCCGATGCGGCACGGGATAGCGTGGCTTAGGTTGCTACTCGCCCATCTCCACCACGGCCAGCGTAAGCCAGGTCGCTTTCAGCGCCGGACTTATCGACCCCTCAATTTCCAGTGCCACCTCATATGTATTGAGCACGCGGCCGGATTTGCGGATGTCGGCGGCGGCGAGGGT
>JANPBE010000258.1:0-1960 GCA_031430295.1 Phyllobacterium sp. | reverse complement strand
CTAACTCATGCCAACAGCACCAAAACTCAACACCACGCTGATAAACTTTATCAAAGCCCAGCAACTCTTTTTTGTTGACACTGCTGCCAAGGATGGCCGCGTGAACATATCTCCCAAGGGGCTCGATAGCTTGCGCGTCTTGAGCGATACGAAAATCATCTGGCTAAACCTCTCTGGTAGCGGCAATGAAACTGCGGCTCATGTGCGGCAGCTACCCCGTATGACGCTGATGTTTTGCGCCGTAGCGGGCGATGCGATGATTTTGCGGGTTTATGGAACAGCAAAGGTCACGCACCCCAAAGATATTGAGTGGGAGCGTTTGAGTTCACAGTTTCCAAAGATGGCGGGTACTCGGCAGATTTTTGAACTTGAGATTGATCTGGTGCAAACCTCTTGCGGAACAGGCGTACCTCTAATGCAGTTTGTTGCCGAACGCGGCCCCACTGAACTACTGCCGTTTTATGAAGACATGGGCGAAGAAGGCGTAAAAGCATATTGGTTACGGAAAAACCGCTTCAGCATAGACATGAAGGAGACCGGGATTTAGGTGAGAGCAAAAATATCAATTCCACTAGGATAACGGCATTATTTTACGAAACTGAATGAAGCCGGACTTATCAGCTACTTTCTCGTAAAGCTTAATGGCAACATCATTCGTCTCATGGGTTAGCCAATAGACCCGCGCTGCGCCGTGCGCCTGCGCCTTCTCATAGACGGCCTCAATAAGCTTCGTGGCGACGCCGCGTCCCCTTGCTTCGGCGGACGTATAAAGGTCTTGCAAATAGCAATAGGGCCCAACAGTCCACGTCGAATAGTGGAAAATATAATGGACAATGCCCACGACCTTACCGTCCACCTCAGCGACCAATCCATTCATGGGTACGGAAGGATCAAACAGACGATTGAACGTTACATCGCTGGTTTCAGCAGCAATCTTTGTTTTGTAAAAGACTTGATATTGTCCCCATAAATCATCCCAAACAGCACGGTCCGTAAGTTCTATCGCGCGTATAACAACACTCATTTCGCTTCCCATGCCTTGAATACGTCTTGAAACACCTTGTCGCCCGCCAAGCCTTTTTCGAATGAAAGCAGTGCACGGCGGCCTGAGCGGTAGGACAGTGGCACATCAATCCAATCTTGCCGTTTCAGAAGCGTCAAATTGGTTTCGATAGCCGTTTTTTCATCCGTAAGCGCAACAAGAAAAAAACCATCACCGAAGCTGGCCGGAACACCGACCAACGGGCTGCCGGGCGCCTGCTCGGTATCTTTGAGTGCCACGCGTTGAACATTCTCAATTGCACCACCAGCAAATTCCGGCGGAGTCGTAAACAACATTTCGATGATGTGGCTGGCAGGCAATGACTTATCCACATTGCGCTTAATTGTCAGCTTCACCTTTATGCCCTTGTCTGGAATGGTGATCTCCCCGCGAATTGCCGCTTCCGGAGGCTGGTCCAATCCGGGCGAATCCTGCACTTGCGACCAGATAACAGCCCCTTGATCGGCAGTGCCGGCTTCCGTGCCGGTTTTTTCCTCGTAGAAAATCGCTTTTTGACCAATCGGTATGGCAGCGGGCGTTACCACTGGAGCAGCCACGACAGGTGTTGTTCCATCAGCAGGAGCCACCGCCGGCGTTGTGCCATCCGCAGGTGGAGCAACGGCTGGCAAATCAGTAGCTGGCGTCACTGCTGGTGCTGCACCGGCAGGTGTAGTCGCGGCGGCAACTGTTGAGCCCTCACCGACATCTTGCGGCGCAGAACCCGGCCCCGCCTCTACCTCTTGCCCGTCAGCCGTAAGGCGCTGCGTGAATTTTTGGACTTCAGCAGGCGTCGTCGCGGCGGCATCAGGTATCGCGGGTTTGGCAGGTTCAACAGCGGGCGTAACCGCAGGAGTTACAGGCTTTACCGGCTCTGCCGCAGGCGGGGTTGCTGTAGCCGGTTTCGCTGGCTTTGCGGGT
>JANPBE010000257.1:0-1940 GCA_031430295.1 Phyllobacterium sp. | reverse complement strand
ACCCGCAAAGCCCGCTCCAAAAGCGGATCGCCGCTCATCGCAGGCGCGGAAATCTTCACCTTGCCCCGCACCACAGCCACGTAAAAACCAACGCCGAAATAATAGAGCGCAATGAGCAATGTGACGAGCGATGTGTAAACGGGTAGTGTCATGATGAGGCCTCGGCGATGGGTGACTGGTGCAGCGTGGGTATAGGACACAAAGAGGATTGGCCAGCCAGCACCCGCAATAAATTCAGCTCGCTTTCAACCGCTCACCAAACCACCTCACGCTTACGCCTTGCACGGACAGTCTTTCAACAGAATCAAATATCCTGATTCTGAGGCAGAATGACCAAATCGCGGATGGTGGCATTGGCTGGTCGCGTCACCATGAAATGCAGCGCGTCTGCCACATCCTCAGAACGCAGCCCCTCGTGCGCTTCGGCACGGCGCTCTATCTCGGCAGGGTCAACCAGCCCCCAAAGCTCATTGAGCACAATGCCGGGGGCCAGCGCCCCAACCCTCACATTATGCGGCGCTACTTGCCGTCTTAGACCATGCACGAATGATTGCACCGCGTGCTTGGTAGCCGAGTAAACCGGCTCCCAGTGAATGGCCTGATGGCCGGAGATTGAAGACGTCACAACAATGTCTCCAGAACGACGTTCAATCATTCCCGGCAGAACCGCGCGGACAAGTCTAAACACGCTGTTCACATTGACATCAATAATGCGGTCCCATTCATCCGCGTCTCCCTCAGCAACATTGCCGGTGACATAGCTACCGGCATTGGCAAACAGAATGTCGATAGCGCCAAAATGTTGGACACTCTCGCTGACGATGCGCTCGATATCCTTAGGCTTCGTTAGATCCGCAGGGACGACAAGTGTCTTGCTTCCAAACTTAGTAGCAATCTCTTCGGCCACCGCCGCCAGCTTTTCCGCCGAGCGGGCCACCAGCACCAACTGCGCACCCTCAGCAGCGAACTTAAATGCGGTCGCCCGTCCGATGCCGGAGCTCGCGCCCGTGACGATCATTGTCTTGCCTGAAACGGACTGGCTCATGATTTTCTTTCCGGTTATTTTTGATGGGGACTTTCAAAGTTGATGACTGGCATATTTGTAAATGGAAAACCTATCCATTTCCGCCCGAAACGGCCCGCCAAGGGGGCAGCAGCGAAGCACACACCCTTCGTACGCTCCCCGTGCGCTCCCCGTGCGCTTGCCGTGCATACGGCGTATCACTTCCGTACGCATTCCGTATCTAATCTGGGCGCTTGCCGACCGCTTTCCGACACATTGAATTGCCGCAATCTTTGGCGCATAAATAGCGCTGGCGGAGGGGTATTATGAGCTTTTCAGTTTCCATTCAAAAAGACATTAAGCGCTGGCTGGACAAGGGTCTGATCGACGCTGGAACAGCCCAAAGATTGAGCGCAGAAGCCGCTTCGCATCGCGGCGGGTTCGGTCTTGGCGCTGTCTTAGGTGTGTTTGGCGCGCTCTTGCTCGGCGCAGCCATTATTACGCTTATTGCCTCAAATTGGGAGGAATTTCCGCGAATTGCCCGTGTTTTAGGCGTTTTAGCGCTGGTTTGGGTCACATATTTGGCTGGAGCTTGGCGTGAGACCAAGGGCGATACAGTGTTTTCGCAGGTACTTTACCTGCTCGGCGCTATCAGTTTCGGCGGCGGCATCGCCCTTATTGGCCAGATGTATCACATGTCGGGCGACCAATCGACCGCAGCACTCGTCTGGGCCGCAGGCACGCTCATCGCCGCGCTACTGCTGCGCTCGCCAAATCTCGTCGCAATGGCCGGTTTGATCGGTATTTTCTACCTTTTCACCACTTTTGACCAGTTTTCGTGGCATAGAACCGGCTATTTGTGGGTCGCCCCACTGTTTTCGCTGGCGATTCTGGCGGCTGGCCGTTTCAACAATTCCCGCCTCGGAATGCACACCGC
>JANPBE010000256.1:0-1205 GCA_031430295.1 Phyllobacterium sp. | reverse complement strand
GCGGGTAAATCCACGATTGGCAAGCGCGTGGCGCAGTTTTTGGGGGTTAGTTTTGTGGATGCGGATGCCGAGATTGAAACGGCAGCCCGCATGACCATCCCCGAACTGTTTGATCGCTACGGCGAGGCAGAGTTTCGTGATCTTGAGCGCCGCGTTATCCGCCGCGTGCTACGCACAGGCCCCAAAGTACTGGCGACTGGCGGCGGCGCGTTTATGAATGAGCAGACGCGCAAGGCAATTTCGCGCGCTGGTATCTCTGTGTGGCTGAAAGCTGAGCTTGACGTCTTGATGGAGCGGGTGGGGCGCAAATCCAACCGTCCGCTTTTGCAAACCGCTGATCCGCGGGCCACAATGCAAGCGCTGATGGATGCGCGCTATCCGGTCTATGGCTTGGCTCAAATTACCGTTATGTCGCGCGATGAGAAAAAAGACGTGATGGCGGGCGAAGTGGTGGATGCATTGGCGGCGATGGTGTCAAAACATGACTGATATACTCACGGTTCCTGTCTCACTCGCAGATCGGTCCTACGATATTCTCATCGGTCACGGGTTGATTGAGAGGGCAGGGGCGGAAATTGCTGCCCGCCTTCCGGGTTCCCGTGCTGCTATTGTGACGGACGAAAACGTTGCGGCGCTGCATTTGGAAACGCTTGTCGCCTCGCTGACTGCCAGTGGCATTGAGTGCGTTTCGATTGTTGTTCCGGCAGGTGAAAAGTCGAAGTGCTTTGCGGTGCTTGAGACCGTCGTACGCGATTTGCTGAAGGCCAAACTTGAGCGCCGTGATGTTGTGATCGCTTTTGGCGGCGGGGTGATTGGCGATTTAACAGGCTTTGCAGCTGGCATAGTGCGGCGTGGTATGCCGTTTGTGCAAATTCCGACCAGCCTTTTAGCGCAGGTGGATTCGTCTGTCGGCGGCAAGACGGGTATCAATACGCCAGAGGGCAAGAACCTTGTCGGCTTGTTTTATCAGCCACAATTGGTGCTGGCTGATAGTGGTGTGTTGGATACGCTTAGTCCTCGTGAGTTTCGGGCAGGCTATGCTGAAGTGGCTAAGTATGGCCTTATTGACCAGCCGGATTTTTTCGCGTGGCTGGAAAAAAACTGGCAAGATGTATTCGCTGGCGGGCCGTCACGCATTGAGGCGATTGCGCGGTCTTGCGGGTCCAAGGCGGCTGTAGTGGCGCGCGACGAGCATGAGACAGGCG
>JANPBE010000255.1:0-3169 GCA_031430295.1 Phyllobacterium sp. | reverse complement strand
AATCAGCACCACCGCAGTCCAATAAACCATCGGCACATATTTGCGTTGATAAAACTGCGCGATGAGCGCCATGATCAAGAAGGCTGATAAAAATAGCGACGTGTTGGTGAGGCCCCAGCCCCAATTAACGTTCATAAAATCGGCGAAGGTCTCGCCAACAGTGACCGCAAGAACTTTGATGAGCCAAAAATCTGCTGTAACTTTTGGGACGCGGTTAAAACTGCTAGCGGGCGCGGAAACGTCTTGAATGTTTGACATGGAAGTGTCCCTCGTCTCGTTGAAAAAGCCCCGTTCTGAAGTCCATCAAAACGGGGGCTGAAATTCTTACTTGCCCATCAACTTCATGGCTTCGCCAAACAGCTTGTCAGCATTGGCGTCATCATCCGCCTTGCAGCGGTCCAGTCCCTTTTGCTGCAAGTCTGCCACCTTGGCCTTGTCGGCATCGCTCAATTTTGTGGCGGCGGCCAGCGTGGTTTGCACGGTCTTGAGCATGTCTTCGCAAGGCACAACATCGGCGGCGAAAGCGGGCGCAAAGGAGGTGCTTAGCCCAGCGAGACATACGGAAGCGAGGAGAAGGTTTTTCATGAGGTCAAATCCTGATTTTGCAAATGGCTTGCTAATTGAGATGTGGAAGTTTGATGGCAGACGCCGACTTCACAGGATCACGACCTAGCGCGCGCACTCGTCACGGACTTGGCGCGAAATATACAAATTTGTAAGAAAGCCGCATCATCTCCGTGCGGCCACCGCACGCATTTCGGGCGTTCGGCGAGCGCTTGCCGTTTATTACTTTCCGGCCTTGCGCCACTCCAATTGCTTATAGTCAAATGTATTTTCAATGGTCGGCTTCACCACTTTGAAATAGGGCGACAGGTCAAAATCGCGCGGGGCGTAGAGCGAGTGGTGGCGAATTGCCAGAATTTCACGCCGCGCAAAGTCTGATTTTACTGTGGTTTGACCGGGAATTTGGGTCATTTCGGGCAAAATCGGGTAGGAAATCTGCTCAAAAGCTTCCGCAATCAATGTCGAGCAAATCGCCCGCGTCGGCTCACCGGAACCAAGCGCGATCATACGCCGCCGCCACCGCACGGGAACGGGCGGATTGGGCAGAAAATAGCGCAGCATATCGAAAATGTTTTTGGTATCATAGCGCGTACCCAGACGCAAAATCATGAATTTAATCAATGTCTTACGGTCCTCCGGTGTGAGGTTAACCGGCCTGCAAATGCGGGTGTTATAGGTCTTATATTTCTCCAAAGGCGCAGCAATACAGCCATCGCCCAGCACCACTTCAATGAGCTGCGGGCGCGGGCTGCCATCGGAACTTTCCGGCAGAGCATCGCCGATAAACATGGCGGCATGGCTCCATGTGGACTGTGTTAAGTATTTGATTGCATTGGATATATGCTGATTTCCCTCCACCAGCAAAATATCGCCCGGCTCCAAAACGCGGTGCAAAGTGTTGGGGTCAGATGGTGTAAATGGCTTGTAACCTGACGATTCATCCGTGAGCCGCCGCGCTAAATAAGCGCCAATCCTGTCCAATATAGTCTCACCGGTTTCCATCACGCCCCATCCTTTTGGATATAGTATGGTGATGGCGGCCCTCATTAAAAGTCAATTAAGTTCACATTATTTGCCAATCAATCAAAGGAAAGTTGACGCTGGCGTTACACCGCACTAGATTAGAACCATTCTAAAAAAGGAAAACCCTATGCTCTCCCGCTTCTTTTCACCCGGCAAACGCAGCTTTGACGACCTGTCAGAGCAAGAGGTTTTGGCGCTGGCTATTTCATCTGAGGAAGATGATGCGCGGATATATCTGGCTTATGCGCAAGGCTTGAGGGCTGACTACCCACAGTCTGCAAAAGTGTTTGAGGAGATGGTGGATGAGGAGCATGAGCACCGTAACCGATTGATTTCATTGCATCAAAAACGCTTTGGCGAGAGCATCCCGCTTATTCGTCGCGAACATGTGCGCGGCTATTTTGAGCGCAAGCCAGACTGGCTGGTGCGCCCGCTTGGGCTTGAAACCGTACGTAACGCCGCCGAACAAATGGAGCGTCAGGCCCAGCGCTTTTATATTGAAGCCGCACAAAAAGCATCCGATGCCTCAACGCGCAAACTGCTGGGTGATCTGGCTATTGCTGAGCAAAACCACGTTTCACTCGCCAAGCGCCTTGGCATGAAACACGTTACTGATGATGTGAAGGCGCAAGAAGGCGCAAGCGAGCGCCGCCAGTTTATCCTCACCTATGTGCAGCCCGGCTTGGCTGGGTTGATGGATGGATCGGTCTCGACACTCGCCCCTATTTTCGCCACCGCCTTTGCCACGCATAATACATGGACTACATTTCTGGTGGGGCTTTCAGCATCCGTGGGTGCTGGTATTTCGATGGGTTTCACCGAGGCAGCACATGATGACGGCAAGATTTCCGGTCGCGGCTCGCCGCTGAAACGCGGGCTGGCTTCGGGTATCATGACGGCAATTGGCGGCCTTGGCCACGCGCTGCCTTATCTCATTACTAATTTTTGGACCGCAACCGGCATCGCCGGTGTTGTGGTGGTACTGGAGCTTTTTGCCATTACGTGGATTCAGCACCGCTATATGGAAACACCATGGTTGCGGGCGGCATTACAAGTGATAGTGGGCGGAGCGCTGGTGTTTGCGGCGGGTGTGCTGATTGGCAACGCATAAAAAAAGCGGGAAATAATCCCGCCCTTTTCTTGATTTTGTTGACTAATTAAGCATCCAGCCCGTCAAAAAGCGCGGTGGACAAATAGCGCTCGGCGAACGATGCCAGAATAATCACGATATTCTTGCCCTTATTTTCTGGGCGTCTGCCAAGCGCGACAGCCGCTGCAAGTGCAGCACCGGAGGAAATGCCGACCGGCACACCTTCGAGCTTGGCCACCAGACGGGCATAGGCGAACGCCTCGTCATTGGAAACCTGGATGACTTCATCATAGACATGCGTATCCAAAATAGCGGGTGCAAAGCCGGCACCAATGCCTTGGATTTTGTGCGGTCCCGGCTGTCCGCCAGAAAGTACTGGCGAACCTTCCGGCTCCACCGCCACAATTTGCACGTTTGGATTATGCGCTTTCAGCACTTGGCCAACGCCGGTAATCGTGCCGCCCGTGCCAATACCCGAGACAAAAATATCGA
>JANPBE010000254.1:0-1311 GCA_031430295.1 Phyllobacterium sp. | reverse complement strand
GGCAGCTGATTCATCTTCAGTCATGGCGACTTCAGGCTGCATTGCGGCGCGTTCGCCGCGCTCAGTTGGAATGGCTTTTGACTGCTCATTGATGATTTCATTGACTAATTCGGCCATCATGGACTTGCCGTACATCTTTTTGAGATGTGCTGTTGGCACTTTGCCAGGGCGGAAACCGTTGATCTTTGCTTTACCGCGTGCGCTTTCTAGGCGCTCTGCAAGCTTAGATTCCATCGTTTTGACGGGAACAACAACCTTAAAGGCGCGCTTCAAACCATCATTCAGTGTTTCAGTAACCTGCATAACCAAACCTTTGTTTCAATCAACCGGCGTTTCTCGCTTCTGGTAAGTCGAGCTGAGACCATCCGGTTCGTTACTATTTTTTCGGCTGGCCTTGGTGCGGGTGAGAGGACTCGAACCTCCACGCCTTGCGGCGCTGGAACCTAAATCCAGTGCGTCTACCAGTTCCGCCACACCCGCTTCGGAAAGGCCATACTTCCGAAATCGCGGGTTCTATATCACCGGTTCAAAAAGGTGCAAAGGCTAAATGACGATAAAAGTGCCTATATGAGCCGCCAAACGAACAAAGTTTAGTAAAGAGGCTCATCATAGAGTGTTTTGCCATTCAAACGCAGGGATTTGAGCTGGGCGGTTCCTGAATCATTTACGGCAACAACGGCATCTACAGCCTCGGCGCGCTGCCCCTCCTCGATCATTTTTCCCGCGCCCTGCGGCACATAAAAGGCCTCAATGCCGAAATTAAGTGGTACCGGCTGCTGGGCATCCAAGTAGAAATATTGGCCGGTTTGCCCCTTAATCACGACTTCATCGGCTATTTTATCAGAAAAAGGCTGCCAATTGGCGCGGGATAGGGTCCAAAACTCACCTTGCTTCTTCAATGCTACGAAAACAGTAGCAATTCCTGTTTTGTCTGGGGCGGTTCCGGAAATCAACTTTGGGTCAACATTAGAAATATCATAGCCCAAAATCACATAGTCGCCGCGTAAAATATCATTTGGATCGACGGGATGGGTCTTCAGAATAATCTGTTGTCCATTGCGCAAAACTTGCGCGCGGCTTTCAACCATGTAGCCCAAAACACCACTTTGCAACAGTGCAACCAGCGCAGCGGCACCGTATTTCATGACCGGGTTCATGCTGCCACCTCATTGTTTTTAATGCGTTTTTCGATTTTGACAACCAACCATGCAATGACCAAAACGATGATGCCTGATAGGAGGAAGAACACGGAAGTGCCAAGCAGTGAGCCAATGGTCAGTGAGGCAAGATAGAGAATTTCTGAGCCAAAAG
>JANPBE010000253.1:0-1794 GCA_031430295.1 Phyllobacterium sp. | reverse complement strand
CCAGACCAACCCGACTGGCATCGAAGTTAAATCCAAGACCGACACTGTTGCGTTCACGCCTTATGCGACTGTGAAAGACGCATTTGCGCTTATCGTGTTCTTGGCAATTTATCTCTACTTCGTGTTCTACATGCCAAACTTCTTGGGCCATCCGGACAATTATATCGAAGCTAACGCCTTGAAGACGCCAGCGCACATCGTACCGGAATGGTACTTCCTGCCATTTTATGCAATTTTGCGCGCTATCACGTTCAATATTGGACCAATTGACTCCAAGCTCGGCGGCGTTTTGGCGATGTTTGGCGCTATTGTGATGCTGTTCATCCTGCCGTGGCTGGATACATCAAAGGTGCGTTCCGCTGTTTACCGTCCTTGGTACAAGCTGTTCTTCTGGCTGTTTGTGATTAATGCGATCATGCTCGGCTGGCTCGGTTCACGCCCGGCGGAAGGCATATATCCAATGATGTCGCTAATCGGCACGATTTTCTACTTCGCCTTCTTCCTGATTGTTTTGCCTGTGCTTGGCCTTATTGAAACACCAAAGCGTTTGCCAAACTCGATCACTGAAGCTGTTTTGGAAAAGAACAAAATGACGGCGCTGCCAGCGTGATGAAAAGGGTTACTACGATGAAAAAAATCCTCACTGGTGTTGCCCTTGCGCTCACAATGAGCACCGGTTTTGTGGTTGCTGAAGAGGCGCACAATCCGGCAGAACCGACACATTTCCCTATAGAGAAGCCGGCTGAGCAATCATGGAGCTTTGCCGGACCTTTCGGTAAGTTCGATACTGCGCAGCTACAGCGCGGTTTGAAAGTCTATAAGGAAGTATGCTCGGCTTGCCATTCGATGAGCCGCGTTTCTTTCCGTAATTTGGGAGATCTTGGCTACAACGAAGGTCAAGTGAAGGCATTTGCTGCGGAATATGAAGTGCAGGACGGCCCGAATGCGGCTGGCGAAATGTATACCCGCAAAGCTGTGCCTTCGGATAATTTCCCGTCGCCATACGCCAACACTGCGGCTGCTGCGGCTGCTAACAATGGTGCTGCGCCGCCAGATTTCTCGCTACTCGCTAAGGCACGCGGCACAGAGCGTGGCTTCCCACTTTATGTCATCGATATATTCACACAGTATGCTGAAGGCGGTCCGGACTATATTCATGGTTTGCTGACCAACTACGACAAGACGCCACCCGAGGGCATGGAAATTCCAAAGGGCACTTATTACAACCCTCATTTCATTGCTGCCCGTTCATTGTCGATGCCTAAGCCTTTGAGCGACGGTCAGGTGACGTATGATGATGGTTCGCCCGCAACTGTTGACCAATATTCCCGCGATGTTTCTGCCTTTATGATGTGGGCGGCTGAGCCGCATTTGGAAGCGCGCAAGAAGACTGGCTTCTCGGTTATGATATTCTTGGTGCTGTTTGGTGCACTGGTTTATCTCACCAAGCGCAAGGTTTGGTCTGACATGCCGCACTAATGTGTGTATCTGACTAAAAGTTATGAGGGCGGCAGCGATGCCGCCCTTTTTGTTTGGCCAAATTCCTGCAAAGATGCTGTCTCGCCAAAGGAATCCACAATGCAGTCCACGCTCGAACAGACACTACGAAATGCCATTCGCACCATTCCGGACTATCCCAAGCCCGGTATCCTATTTCGTGACATCACCACTTTGCTCGGTAATGCCCGTGCGTTCCGCCGCGCGATTGATGAGTTGGTTCAGCCTTATGCTGGCACAAAGGTGGACCAGATTGCCGGTATCGAGGCGCGCGGGTTTATTCTAGGTGGCGCGATG
>JANPBE010000252.1:0-4546 GCA_031430295.1 Phyllobacterium sp. | reverse complement strand
CCATTGGCAATATAGAAATTGATGTAGGAACGGCAAAATACATCGCTCGTCACTTCCGCATCAATGGCTTCTTGCAAGGGCAAAACTTCAAACGCCCTGCCCCGTGCATCAGTTTGGCTCATAAGACAGCGCAAGTTCTCTTTCAAAATCCGGCTGTGCGGATCAGAATTATCCGGGTTTGTCTCGAACAAAACCACGCCCGGCCGCACATAGGCGCACATGCCATCAATGTGACCATCGGTTTCTTTGTCCATGGGATCGCCAGGCAGCCAGACGACTTTTTCCAAGCCCAGCAATGCTTTCAGCTCCATCTCAGCCAGTGCTTTGTTCACTCCGGGATTGCGGTTGGGATTAAGCAGGCTGGTCTCCGTGATAATCAACGTGCCGTCACCATCGCAGCATAGTGAACCGCCTTCGCAGGTCATCCATGAATTGAGGATTTCGGCGCCCTCGCGCTCTATCATGCGGCGCGCTAGCTCATTGTCGTCCACCCATGGCGAATGTTTGCCGCCCCATGCGTTGAAATTCCAGTTAATTCCCGCCATTTTGCCATTGCTGCCAAGCATGAATGATGGGCCGCAATCGCGCGCCCAGAAATCGTCAACCGGCATCGAAATGACCTCCGCCGCATTGCCGATACTGGCACGAGCAGTGCTCAAATGCTTCGGATGGGCAATCACCGTCACTGGTTCAAACTGTGAAATGGCGGCAACAATGTTTTGAAATTCCTCCTGCATCGGCGCAAGACGTTCTTCATATTGGTCGCTCCGATGAGGCCAAATCATCCATGTGCGCTCATGCGGCTCAAACTCCCCTGCGCGGCGGTAAGTAACGTCTGCCTGCGAAGTATGATTTGCGTTTGGATTATTCGTCATAGCCATGCCCTTACCTCATAAGAATTGCGTGGATTTTCGTCAAAAATGCGCCTAATGCAAATGAGAAGCACTCGCCGTATAAATGAATGGAATTCATATGAGACGCTTTCGTAACGTGCCGCCGCTGCAATATTTGATAGGCTTTGAAGCCGCAGCAAGGCTTGGCAGCTTCAGCGCTGCTGCGCTCGAACTTGGCCTCTCACAATCGGCCATCAGCCACGAAATGCGCCTGCTGGAGGCGCGTATTGGGCAGCCATTATTCATTCGGCAAGGCCGCAGCATCAAATTAACCGATGCGGGGCGGGATTACCAAAAGTCGGTAAATCAGTCGCTAGACCAACTCGAAAGTGGATACCGCCGCCTCGCACCGTTTAGAAAATCCGGCAGCGTCATTATTTATACGCCTCGCGATTTCGGCGCGCGCTGGCTCCTGCCCCGTCTGCATGATCTGAAACAAGCCGTCCCAGACTGCGACCCGTGGATAGACACCGGTGGCTTGGTGGTACATTTCGACAGCATGGAAGTCAGCATAGCCATCGTTCGTGCTGTTGAGCCGGACCCGAAATGGCTTTCGATGAAATTGGTTCACGATAGGCTGACGCCCGTCATGTCGCCCATGCTAGCGCCGAATGGCCTACCCACATTGGAAGAGTTGCAATACCACACCTTGCTTCATGATGAGCGAAGCGAGACTTGGGCGGACTGGTGTGAGGGCGCTGGCATAACCGTTAAAAATCACATAGCGGGTCTTGATTTCAGTGACAGCGATTTTGCCCTGCAAGCGGCAGAAATTGGCCTAGGCATCGCGCTTGCCAGCCTGCCTTTGGTGGCATCCTCCCTACAGCAGAACAAGCTCATCCAGCCATTTGCCTTTGAACTCGAAACGCAGCAATCATGGTATGCGCTCACTGCACCCAAGGAATTAAACGATCCGTTTACCCGTCAAGTGTGGGAGTGGCTGGCAGGTCAGTGCGACGCATTCGCTTGAGCCAGTCATGAATAGCGCTCATATTGCGTTATTCTGCAATATCCTCAGCCCAAAGCTCAGGCTTCTCTTTGATGAACAGCGTCATCAAGGCAGTGCAATCGGCATCATCGGCAATAATTACCTCAACGCCGCGTGAGCGCAAAAATTCTTCATTGCCGCCAAACGTTTTGTTCTCGCCAATAACCACGCGCGGAATACCAAATTGGATAATCGTTCCCGTGCACATCATGCAGGGGCTAAGCGATGTATAGAGCGTTGTGTCGCGGTAGGTTTTTTGCCGTCCAGCCTTGCGTAGCGCGTCCATTTCGCCATGCGCTATCGGATCCCCGCCCTGAACACGCTGGTTGCGCCCTTGCGAGACCAGCACATCGCCGCGCGCCAAAACTGAACCAATGGGGCATCCTCCCTCGTCATATCCCGCCTTCGCCTCATCATAGGCAACGCACAAAAATCTTTTGTCAGTTTCATTCAACATAGCGCTACCTCAACTACCCAAACATTCAAAAATTACTCTTTGCGCGCTGCCCAGAAATCGTCCTGCAACTTCGCGGCTTCAGATTCCAAAAGCGGCCCCACGATCTCTGTCGCGCGTTGCCCCGCCTCAAAGACCACATGACACGGCAAATCCAAAGTTGGATTTTCTTCGTGGGCTCCGGTCTGCTCCTTCAAACCCTTCTCAGTCTGCCCGTAAACCACACGCCCGATGCCAGCCCAATAAATTGCGCCCGCGCACATCGCACACGGTTCGGCGGATGTATAAAGTGTGCAATCGGCCAGAAACTCAACGCCATACGCCTTGGCGGCGCGAGACGCCAAAATACGCTCGGCATGGGCCGTGCGGTCCCCGCCCTCCGAGCTATAGCCATTGCCCTGCTCCATCAACACAGCTCCCGACTTATCAGTCAAAATCGATCCGAACGGATGGTCGCCAATGTCCCGCGCCCGCCGCGCAACATCAAAAGACTTGCGTAGTAAGTCCTCGTCTTCTGGTCGTTGTGACATACTCAAATGGCTCCGTTTCACACTATTTCTAACAGTCAATTTCATCCAAAGGGAAGAGCTGAACCACATTATTTTACCGTTCGGAAAAAATGGTGCTTTGCACAATGGATGGCTTGCAAGCCAAAATTCATCTGTCATAGTGTCGTTAATAAAGGCAAAAAATTGCCTGTTGGGGAACGCGAGAGAAACGAATGAATGCAGTAAAGCCTGCCAGGCTTGAATTGCGTGGCATAAGCAAGAGCTTTCCAGGTGTGTTGGCCAATGACAATGTCAGTGTTCAGGTCGCACCGGGCGAAATTCATGCACTCTTAGGCGAAAACGGTGCGGGCAAATCCACACTCGTGAAAATGATCTACGGCATTATGCAGCCTGACAAGGGCGAGATTATTTGGAACGGCGTGCCCACCCGAATCTCGAATCCCAAAGCCGCTCGCAAATTGGGCATCGGCATGGTCTTCCAGCATTTTTCCTTGTTTGAAGCGCTGACTGTTCTTGAAAATATCGCGCTCGGTCTCGACAGCAAAATCTCACAGCGGGATTTAGAAGCCGAAATATTCAAGGTACTCGAAACCTACGGCCTGAAACTGGACCCCAAGCGCGTTGTGTCAACATTGAGCGTCGGCGAGCGCCAACGCATCGAAATCGTGCGCGCACTTTTGCTCAATCCCAAACTTCTCATCATGGATGAGCCGACATCGGTTCTAACCCCGCAAGAGGTTGAGCAACTGTTTGAAACTTTGCGCAAACTCGCTGCCAACGGCTGCTCTATTCTCTATATTTCGCACAAGCTGCATGAAATTGTGGACCTTTGCGAAGGCGCAACAATTTTGCGCGGCGGCAAAATGGTCGCCAATTGCGACCCCCGTGCCATGACATCCCGCGCTATGGCCGAGCTTATGATTGGTGCCAATTTAAAGGACATTTCAAAGACCGCAGGTCGCACTTTCGGCGCTGCCAAATTTGAAGTTACAAAGTTGAATTTGCCAAAGATTGGCGATTTTGGCGTTGCTCTTAATGACGTAAATTTCAGCGTCAAAGCTGGCGAAATCTTCGGCATAGCCGGTGTCGCCGGTAACGGCCAAAATGAGCTGCTCGATGTGCTGGGCGGTGAAGTTGCCATTAGCAACGCATCCGCTGTCAAAATCGACGGCAAATCAATCGGCGAAATGGGCCCAAGCGCGCGCCGCCTTGCCGGACTCTGCACCGTGCCGGAAGAGCGTAACGGCCATGCAGCTGTTGGCGAATTCTCGCTCACGGATAACGCAATTCTAACAGCGCGCCAGCGCGTGGACATGGTTTCCAACGGACTTGTGGATGGCGGCAAGGCAACCGCCTACGCAGCTAACATTATAAAGACATTCTCGGTGAAAGCCCAAGGCCCGCTTTCAATTGCCGGTTCGCTTTCCGGCGGAAACTTGCAAAAATTCATCATGGGCCGCGAAATTTTGCAGGCGCCCGACGTTCTCGTGGTCAGCCAACCGACCTGGGGCGTTGATGCTGGTGCGGCCACAGCCATCCGCCAAGCAATCGTCGATCTCGCCCTCAAAGGCTCGGCAATCGTCGTTATCAGCCAAGATTTGGACGAGTTGCTCAGCCTTTGCGACACAATGTCGGTGATGAATTTGGGCCGCCTGTCCAAGGCTAAGAAGGTCGGCGAGGCGTCTATCGAAGAAATCGGCCT
>JANPBE010000251.1:0-1702 GCA_031430295.1 Phyllobacterium sp. | reverse complement strand
TCCATACTGACCTTTTGTTTGAGCGAGGAAAGCAGGCTGCCGTTGCGCATCAACCGCTGCACCAGCATCATGTTAAATGTGCGAATGGGAATGGCGGTGAGGTCCACCAGTCGCATGATGATGGCATAAATGCCCGCCGTTTCGGCCCCGCCCAGCGCAAGCACCAGCAGCTTGTCCAACTCAGACTGGATGTAAAATAATATCTCTGCCCCGGCCACGGACAACGAATCAGCAATGTGGCGGCGGTAAACCGATAGCACCAAACGAAGCCTGGCCTTGGGGGTAAAAAATAAAATGCCAATGACAAGACCGGCCGCATTGGCCACAAAATAATATTGCGCCCAGTGGTCGATATCCCTCGCCACAGTAAAGGCAAAGCCCACTGCCGCCAGCGCCCGCAAGGCACTACCAATCATCACCAAAGTGGACGCGCGGCCAAAGCGGTTCATGCCATTATTGGCAATCAGTATTACCTCAAGCGTGCGCCATAGCAGCGCCTCAGTGATGACGATCAGCGCGAAGGTAGGCAGACTTAAGCTTTGGCCGAAAAATGCGCGATGACAAAAATATGCCGCGAGCGCAAAAAATGGCAATGAAATCGCTGCAAATAGCAAATATCCGGCTGCATACACCCCAATCAAGCGCGGCTTGACTGTGGCAACGCGATAAAGTGGCGACGTAAAGCCAAAGCCAACAATACGAGATAGCACGATTCCTGTGGCGGACGCCGTCGCAAAAAGTCCAAAATCCGCAACTGAAAGCGCGTTGGCTAATGCGACAAAATAGAACAGCGAAATAACCATGCGCCCCGCCGCGCCGCTAAGCGCTGCCATATAGTCCCGCACTAATTGCCAAGACCCGCTGATTTTTGCTGCCAAAGATGTCATTCAAACCTATCCGTTCGCGGCATTATTACGTGGTTTTGCTTAATATCCGGTGTGGAAATTTAACGCCGCGCGCCGGCGGCTTTCCAGCAAAATCAACACTTTGTTTACCACGCCTGTTTAGGGTGCATTAACCAGCAAGCCGCCTGACCGTGGTTTGTACCTAGTTTGGCAGGCGTGAATGTTTTTTGATGAACCGGATAATCGCAATCCAAAGGCAAAGTCGAATGCTCGGCTGGCTGCGGTCCCGCGTGCGCCCGCGCCGTCATGGTTAGATCAAGTCAATGCAGTCGATGAAAACGCCGTACGGCGTCATCGCGAAGCCCGTGCGCGCCGCGAAGCGCAGCAAAATTCGTTGCTTGATCAAGCCGAAGAATTAGCCGCGCTCAGGCGCGAACAGGAAGCCTTGCGCGAACAAGACTACATTCGCGAACAAGAAATACGCCGTGGATATGAGGCAAGAGCCACGGTCAATGATCGTGCGTCGTCACCACGCTACTATCAGGATGATGTGCAACCCGCTCCGCAGCAAGAAGAGCAGCCAATCACAGCGTCGCAGGATAGCAACCGCCCGCTGATTGATCCGGCATTTGTCTTCCGCGCTATCCGTAAATGGCGTGCGCTGATTGCCGCGACCACAATATTGGGTGGTGCTTTGGGAGTGATGACCGCGCTGAACACGCCGCATTTGTATTTCTCAGCAGCCGAAGTATTGGTCGATCCGCGTAATTTCAAAGTCATCGAAAATGACCTCAATCCAGATGTGTTTCTGTCCGAAGCATCGTTGGCGATTGTGGATAGCCAAGTCAGCCTTATGC
>JANPBE010000250.1:0-1634 GCA_031430295.1 Phyllobacterium sp. | reverse complement strand
GCCCATAATCCTTCGCTACGCGCAACCTTCTCCCCGCAAGAGGCAGGGAGAAGAAGAGATGCAGCTACTCCACCATCCCTCTTGGCTCACGCATTTACTACTCACCCGACCTTAGAATCAGCGCCACTGGTTCGCCGCCTTCTGAACCCGTGGCCGGATTTAGTGCCGCTGTTTGACTTTGAAATGGCGCAGGCACTGACCAAAATGACGGAGCTTCCGGCTTTACCCGCACCGCCGATTCACTTTGATGACAAGAATTGACGCAGGACCACCTCTTAGCCTTGGCAACGCCTCTATTCGCACCTATCTTACTCACAATCACGGAGCCAAAGGGCTCAGCTTTTTTTAGACTGGATACAGGCATGAACCCGAATTACAGAAATTTTGCACTCTGGGCCATTATTGCGCTCCTACTGGTGGCATTGTTCAACCTGTTTCAAAGCCCGACGCAACGTGTGGCGACTGCGGATATTGAATATTCGAAGTTTCTCGATGATGTGGATGCGGGCAAGGTCAAGAAAGTTGAAATCGCCGGTGACCGGATTGTTGGGACTTACAACGATAATGGTACGGGCTTTTCCACCTATTCGCCGGGCGATGCTGATTTGGTGAAGCGTCTTGAAGCCAAGAATGTGGTGATTTCTGCCCGCCCGCTTTCGGATGGCTCTAATTCGCTTATCGGCCTTTTGATCTCTTGGTTGCCAATGGTGATTATTCTGGGTGTTTGGATTTTCTTCATGCGCCAAATGCAGGGCGGCGGTCGCGGGGCTATGAGCTTCGGCAAGTCTAAGGCAAAATTGCTCACAGAAGCGCATGGCAAGGTAACATTTGCTGACGTGGCGGGTGTGGATGAAGCCAAGTCTGACTTGGAAGAAATTGTTGAATTCTTGCGGGAGCCAGCAAAGTTCCAAAAGCTTGGTGCGAAGATTCCGCGCGGTGTTCTGCTCGTTGGCCCTCCCGGCACCGGTAAAACATTGATTGCGCGCGCTGTTGCGGGCGAGGCTGGTGTGCCGTTCTTCACGATTTCGGGTTCTGACTTTGTGGAAATGTTCGTGGGTGTTGGCGCGAGCCGCGTGCGCGATATGTTTGAGCAGGCCAAGAAAAATGCGCCTTGCATTATCTTTATCGACGAAATCGATGCTGTCGGTCGCCATCGTGGCGCGGGCGTTGGTGGTGGCAATGATGAACGCGAACAGACGCTCAACCAGTTGCTCGTCGAAATGGACGGCTTTGAAGCCAATGAAGGCATTATTCTGATTGCCGCAACTAACCGTCCCGATGTGCTGGACCCTGCGCTTCTGCGTCCGGGCCGGTTTGACCGTCAGGTTGTGGTGTCCAATCCGGATGTGAATGGCCGCGAGAAGATTTTGAAAGTGCATGTACGCAATGTTCTTATTGCGCCAAACGTGGATTTGAAAATTATCGCCCGTGGCACGCCCGGTTTTTCCGGTGCGGATCTGATGAACCTTGTGAACGAGGCTGCGCTGCTTGCTGCGCGGCGTAACCGCCGCCTTGTCACCATGGGCGAATTTGAAGATGCCAAAGATAAGGTGATGATGGGCGCTGAGCGCAAGTCATTGGCTATGACAGCGGATGAGAAGAAGAACACGGCTTATCATGAAGCGGGCCACGCG
>JANPBE010000249.1:0-3292 GCA_031430295.1 Phyllobacterium sp. | reverse complement strand
CGCAGCCAAAATCGGCTTTGGCACCAAACTAATCAGGATGAATATTGAACGTGAACTGAATGGGAAGATCGAAAGCGAAAACAGCGGCGATCTCATATCCATAACAATGAAATTGCCGCTGAAGTCTTTGGCTTAAATCCGGCCCATCAGTAACAGCACGACCAAAACAACAACGACGAGGCCAATGCCGCCGGATGGTGCATAGCCCCAATTGCGCGCGTGCGGCCAAGATGGAAATGCGCCCACCAAAAGGAGCACGAGTAAGATGAGCAGAATGGTTGAAGTGGTCATGAGAGTCCCTCGCTGAAATTAAATGAAAATAAGTGGCAATGACAAAACCATCACCAAAGCATAAGCCAAAAGAACCAAAACTTCGACGAAGGTTGATGCCTGCTTAATCCGTCTGGAAAATCCAAACGTCTGAAAAGAGCGATCATTTTGAAGCATATCGAATGGATCGTTGTTCATCACGAAGTTCCCTCTTTGCAATAGAAACGTGCGCCATGCCTTTCGGTTCCATATTGGGAATTTTATACTTTTATGCAGGAACCATTTTAAATAACCCGCGTTTTCTTGTCAGAGGCGAGACGGCATTTATGACCACGCCTCTTTCAATCCGGCCAGACCGATGGCCAAACAGGAGAAGCAAGATGTCGAGCACAACTGACAAAATCAAAGGCGTTGCTAATGAAGCAGCCGGTAATGTTAAACAAGCTGTGGGCAAAGCCGTAGGCAATGATCGCTTACGCGCGGAGGGCATGGCGCAAGAAGTCAAAGGTGAAGCCCAACAGACGGTCGGCAAGGCTAAAGATGCCGTAAAAAAGTTGGTTGATAAGGCCTAACTGAGTGGATTTTCAAAATGAGGAACGGCGGACGTTATCGCCGTTTTTCGTATTGGGAGCGTGTTTGAGGCGAAATAGTTCAAATTCCATATCTATCTTGCCTCTAAGTAAGATGGAACTTTTAAGGTTTTGCGACGTTTTGACCTCACAAACCATTTAAATGCATCAGTTTTTCAGCCTGCCAATCATACGCCACTGCAAACAGGAGACTTTCCAAATGCACGCCACCCATAATACCTTGCCGGAAATTATACGCGGTCAATCCATTGAGCTTTTGAACAAGCATCTTGCGGCGGCTATAGATTTGCACGCTCAGATGAAACAAGCCCATTGGAACGTGCGCGGACCTAGCTTTATTTCGATTCATGAGCTTTTTGATAAGGTGTCTGCCGAGGTCGAAGAGTTTTCGGACCAAATTGCGGAGCGCGCTGGCGGCCTTGGCGGAACAGCTTATGGCACCGTGCAGATGGCGGCGGAACGGTCGTTCCTCATACCTTATCCGCTTGGTATAGCGGATGAAACGCAACACATCTTTGCCGTCTCAAGTGCACTGGCGGCGTTTGGCCAATCTGCACGTGAAGCCATTAAATTAGCGGATGGTTTTGGCGACGCGGATACTGCCGACCTGTTCACGCAAATTTCTCGCGGCATCGACCAACAGCTTTGGTTTGTGGAAGCCCATATCGACCCTCAAAAAAAACATCAGCAAATCATAACCGATTTGCGGCTGGTGAACGCCACCCCAAAAGACAGCAAAGTCAAATAGGCGTTGTCCAGATCATAGAGGGTTCTGTCGTCGCCAATACTAAAACTCTTCCAACATTAACGTTGCATGACAGCATCGAAAATTGGGTGAATGAGGGCGGCGCAGGCGGTGAGGACAGCAATTATTTAGGAACATAAAGACAATGAGCGCAACATTACAGCGTGTGTTAAACCGGCTCGACGAGCAGGATGTCGCGATAAGCGAGATAACGCCCGCTGACCATGACAGAGTGGTTCGTTACTCGTTGGTGGGCATTCTTAGCTTATTTATTGTGTCCACTCTTTGGGTTGCGCAGGTTATTACAATTCCCATCGTTGCCGGCATCATTTTCGGCCTTGTGCTGGGTCCGACCGTTGACTGGCTTACCGAGCGCGGCGTCCCGCGCGCGCTGGCCGCCGCACTCATTGGCGGCCTCGCTTCTATGGCAGTTTTATCAATCGCCGCGCTCATAGTAACGCCTGTAGCATTGATGAGCGATCAGCTTCCCGCAATCATCGCGGCGTTACGGGCAAAAATCCAAATTTTCTTGGATGTGATCAACCGCTTTGAAGGCACGTTGGCAAATGACACCGCGCCTGCTGCGAGCGGGGGCGCGACCGCCATTCCTTTTATGAACATCGCTCTTTCTTCATCCGCCGTTCTCAGCGGGTTTTTGATTTTTGTGTTCACTGTGTTTTCGTGGCTTGCCACGCGACGCCAACTCAAAGCGCGCATACTTAGACTTTGCCTTGGCCACAACGTGCGCCTGTCAGCCGCTGCTTGCTTTGAAGATATTGAAGAGCGGCTGGCAACTTATTTTGGCGTCGTGACACTCATCAATTTCGTAATGGGCTGTATCTGTGGCGCAATCGCTTGGTGGGCGGGCCTTTCATACCCGCTATTTTGGGCAACACTTGGCTTCGTGCTCAACTATCTGGCCTTCATCGGGCCCCTCATGGTATCTGTATTTCTTTTCGGAGCCGGGCTTTTAACCAGCTCAACAGGATTGGGCGCACTGGTTCCTGCGGCGGTATATTATGGCATTCATTTAATCGAGGGCAACGCGATTACGCCCGTCGCCGTCGGTCGCGGTCTTGAAATACCCGCGTTTTTCGTCTTCGCCTCATTTGTGTTTTGGCTGTGGCTTTGGGGGCCTGTCGGCGCAATTCTTTCAACGCCGATACTCATCGTAATAGCTGTTTCGCGCGATGCCTTCGCTCGTTATCGTTTGGCAGAGCAGAATGAGCAAGAGACTGAGCTGGGGGATCTGCATCCGTAAGCGAGACAGGAATTATCAGAGACCATAGGTAAATCATTACCAATCGAGAACTACATGTATTTTGTTATTCTAATTTAGCGTCTAAATTAAGTCTTTAACACCAATTTGAGGTCCATAGATAAATATTTTGAAAGGTAACAATTGTTTTGAATATTCAAATGTCTTTTGACACAGACATATTTTGCATTTCAAATAAAATATGCTTCGATGTGGGCAGTTTAATTTTATGAAGACCATTTCTTTATCAAACTCGATTATCGGCGGAGTTTCTAATATGCCAACAAATACATCGAGTCACATTGCAAATATTGCACAAATTGGCTCAGTGAACGCGATTCTTGAGGTCATTTGCCGTATAACCAACATGGGTTTTGCGGCTGTTGCCGAAATTACGGGTGAACGCTGGATCGCGTGCAAAGTGCGCGA
>JANPBE010000248.1:0-2542 GCA_031430295.1 Phyllobacterium sp. | reverse complement strand
GGATTGGTCAGATAAAAATCAGCCACGGCGCTCTTAAACGCTGCTTTGGTGAGACGACCGCCGAGCTTTGCAGCCTTGGCGACATCATCAGGCGAACCAGCCTTGACGCCATCGATATGTGCCAAATGCGGATACTCGGCGTAAAGCGCAGCGCGCAGCTGCGCCAGCGAGTCGAACGGCAGTTTTTTGCCCAAAATATCAGACAAGGCACGAATGATCGCCCAATCCTCTTTGGCGTCGCCCGGCGCAAAACCGGCGCGGGTTGTCATCTGCACACGGCCTTCAGTGTTGACATAAGTGCCTGACTTTTCGGTGTAGGTTGAGCCCGGCAAAATGACGTCAGCGCGGTGCGCTCCAGCATCTCCGTGCGTGCCGATATAGACGACGAATGCATCGCCGATCTTTGCGGTATCGAATTCATCAGCACCGGCGAGGAAAAGCACATCCATTGCGCCCATCATGCCGGAAACATCTTTGCTACCCTTGGCGGGCACAAAGCCAATGTCCAATGCACCAACACGAGCAGCAGCAGTATGGAGAACGGCAAAACCATTCCATTCTGCGCTTACCGCCTTAATATCAATTGCCAGATTTGCAGCTAATCCAAGAACTGCTGCGCCATCGGAGCGGGCTAAAGCGCCCTGCCCGACGATTATCAACGGCTTCTTGGCCTTCTTTAAAACGCTGAAGAATTTTCCTTTGCCATCGGCCAATTCGGCCAAGGTTTCAGTGCCAGCGCCCAGCAAATCATAATCATAATGTAGTTCGCCACCCTCGCCAATGAGGCCGATTGGCATATTGTTGGCGCGCCATGCTTTCCGAATACGAGCGTTGAGAATCGCTGCTTCTTTGCGCGGGTTGGAACCAATAATGAGAACAGCGTCTGCGTCCTCAATGCCTTCAATACCAGCGTTGAAAATGTAAGAACCCCGGCCAAGGGACGGGTCCAGAGCTGCGCCGTCTTGGCGGCAGTCAATGTTGCCGGAGCCTAGCGCTGTCATCAATTGCTTCAAAGCGTAAAGCTCTTCAACGGCGGACAAATCTCCGGCAATCGCGCCGATTTTCTCGCAGGATGTCTTGGCAACGGCCTTAGCGATGGCGTCAAACGCCTCGGCCCACGACGCGGGAGCCAAGTTCTTGCCCTTGCGGACATAGGGCTGATCCAAACGTTGGGTCCGCAGGCCATCCCAAATGAAGCGAGTTTTGTCGGAAATCCACTCCTCATTCACGGCCTCGTTGACACGCGGCAACACGCGCATGACTTCGCGGCCACGGGTGTCCACGCGGATGGCGGAACCTACGGCATCCATCACGTCGATGGATTCTGTCTTGTTGAGCTCCCAAGGGCGGGCTTGGAATGCGTATGGCTTGGAGGTCAGGGCGCCGACCGGGCACAAGTCAATCACGTTGCCTTGCAGTTCCGAAGTCATGGCTTTTTCAAGATAAGTTGTGATCTCGGCATCCTCACCGCGACCTAACAGGCCAAGCTCAGTGACGCCAGCAACTTCGGTCGAAAAGCGGACGCAGCGCGTGCAGTGGATGCAGCGTGTCATCACTGTTTTGACGAGCGGACCGATGTTTTTGTCTTCAACAGAGCGCTTGTTTTCCTTGTAGCGCGTGGAATCGCCGCCGAAAGCCATGGCTTGGTCTTGCAAATCGCACTCGCCGCCTTGATCGCAAATCGGGCAATCGAGCGGGTGATTGATGAGCAAAAACTCCATCACGCCTTCGCGAGCCTTCTTGACCATTGGCGTGTTGGTGAACATTTCTGGTGTTTCGCCGTTCGGGCCGGGGCGCAAATCGCGCACGCCGATGGCGCAGGATGCTTGTGGCTTTGGCGGGCCACCCTTCACTTCAACAAGGCACATGCGGCAGTTGCCTGCCACTGAAAGCCGCTCATGGAAACAAAAGCGTGGCACTTCCGCGCCGGCCGCTTCCGCAGCCTGCAACAGCGTGTAGTGATCGGGAACTTCGACCTCTTTGCCGTCAACTTTTATTTTTGCCATGTCTGGCTCCCAGTATTCTGTGCGTATTTTGCAGCCTGCCCTATCCAATCATCGCGCTGGATACGGCCATTTAAATTCAATGCAGCATCAAGCTTGGCTACATCGTCGTCACTTAGCACGGCAATTTGATTGACGCTGGAAATGCCGTTGTTTTTCAATAGGATTTCGAGTTTCGGACCGATGCCGGAAATCAATTTCAAATCCGAAAGCTCAACCGCCTCAGTTGGCACAACGGTTGGATCAGCAGCCTTCACAGGCGCATCGCTTTTTTTCGCCATGGTCGTCTGACCAGCCGACGCAAACATCTTGGCAGTCGTTTCCAAGCCAACCAAAGACAGCTTCAGCCCCGCCGAAATCCATTCAGCATAGAGCGTTGAAGCTAAGTCTTTTCGTGGCTTATCAGCAACCATCAACATCTCACTCCGCTGCCACGAGCATTGGCTCGGCGCGATGGCTATTGCGCGAGAACTCATCTATGCGACGCTCAATTTCCGGACGGAAATGGCGGATAAGGCCTTGGATTGGCCATGCAGCGG
>JANPBE010000247.1:0-3197 GCA_031430295.1 Phyllobacterium sp. | reverse complement strand
GAATCTTTTCCGTTCAGATTCTTCGGGCGCAGATCAACCTGCATCAAATGTGTGTCTGTTCCACCGGAAACGATGGCGAAACCATTGGATACCAGCGTCGAAGCCAGTACCGTGGCGTTTTCCTTAACAGAGCGGATGTAGGTCTTGTATTCGTCGGTCAAAGCCTCGCCAAATGCGACTGCTTTGGCAGCGATAACGTGCATCAACGGTCCGCCTTGGAGGCCGGGGAAAACTGCCGAATTGATTTTCTTAGCGATGGCTTCATCGTTTGTGAGAACCAAGCCACCACGCGGGCCGCGCAAGGTTTTGTGCGTGGTGGAAGTTGCGACATGGGCGTGCGGGAACGGCGATGGATGTTCGCCAGCAGCGACAAGGCCTGCGAAGTGCGCCATATCTACCCACAAATAAGCGCCGACCTTATCGGCAATGGCACGCATACGGGCGAAGTCTATGACGCGGGAATAGGCCGAACCGCCCGCAATGAGGATAACTGGCTTGTGTTCGATGGCCAGCGCTTCGACTTGGTCATAGTCGATGTAGCCCGTCGCTAAATCGAGGCCATATTGAATGGCATTGAACCACTTGCCGGACAGGTTTGGCTTCGCGCCATGCGTCAAGTGACCACCAGCGTCGAGGCTCATGCCGAGAATCGTATCGCCGGGCTTGGCAAGTGCCAAAAACACGGCTTGGTTAGCCTGGCTGCCGGAATTTGGCTGGACGTTGGCATAGGTGCAGCCGAACAGTTTTGTCACGCGCTCGATGGCTAAATCTTCGGCGATATCGACAAAGTGGCAGCCACCATAATAGCGGCGACCGGAATAGCCTTCGGCATATTTGTTGGTCATAATCGAACCCTGCGCTTCCAAAACGGCGCGGGAGACGATGTTTTCGGATGCAATCAGCTCAATTTCGTGACGTTGACGGCCAAGCTCTTTGCGGATTGAGCTGAATAGCTCCGGATCGCTTTCTTCCAAAGGTTTGTTGAAAAATGAGGACATTGTGCTCGAAGACGACATTTGGCTTGACCTTTCAGAGGGAACGGGAGGCTTTCGTCGCGCCCTTACCATAGGTCGTTTGGCAAATGAAAGCTGCGAAACGGCGCAGTTAGCACCAAATACGAAAACGCCGCAGATACATCATGTTTCTGCGGCGTTTTGTGATAGATTTTGAGGGTTATAAGGCTTGGCCAACGCCAGAATTGATTGCCAACTCCTGCGCTCCGTCTTTTTTGTAAATATCATCCCGGAAATGGACGACATCTTCAGCTGTTGACCATGCGGTAATGTAAGTGAAATGCACATTTACTTTCGAGCCGAGCGGCACTTCGCGATTTTGACCGGTGGCAATCTGCGCTTCGATTTCGGCACGGCCCCAGCCCGGTGTATCCTTCAAAATCCAGACACCGAGATCGCGGACATTTTGTACGCGCACGCAGCCGGATGATTCGAAGCGCTGGATTTTGTTGAACAACCCTTGCTTTGGCGTATCGTGCATATAGGTGTCAAATTGGTTCGGGTAGTTGATCTTCATCGACGCCATTGCGCTGTGCGGACCGGGGTCTTGACGCAAACGATAGGAGGCCGCTTCGTTTGAATTCCAATTAACACTTACTGGATCAATCTCAGAACCATCCGGACGCAGGATATGAATCTCGTTATCCTTCAAATAATTCGGATCTTTTTGCATCAACGGAATGATGTCTTTTTCGACGATTGAAACCGGCGCGTTCCAATAGGGATTGATCATGATATTGCTGATGACCGAATCTAAAATCGGCGACTGGCGGTCAATACGACCGACAACGGCTGTGTGGCGCTGGGCAACACGGCCACCCTCTACCGCTTCTACTGCTGCCGCGGGAACGTTGACCATTATATAACGGTCACCCATTTGATCGGCTTGCGCGGCGATGCGGCCAAGGTTGGTTTGAAGTTGCATTAAGCGTACGTCAGCCGGAATGTTCATCGCAGCAAGCGTGTATTGGCCAACAACACCATCTGTCGGGAAGCCATGACGAGCTTGGAAACGCTTCACGGCGCCATCAACGTAGCTGTCAAATTGGTTTGATGTGCCTGCACTCTTGGAAAGATCGCCCGACACCATCAAACGCTGGCGCAGGATTGATACGGAAGGATCACTAGCGCCGACTTTTAACTTTACGGCGGATGCGGGAACTTGCGGCCAACCGCCGGCATTCACGATGCCCTGATATTGCTCAATGGCGCGCTGCACGTTGGCAACCGTCTGCGAGCTAAAAATCGGAACGGTGGACGTTACCTTTGAGCTTGTCTGATTTTGATTGGACTGAGCATCAAACTGGTCATCCCAATTGCCGCGCTTTGGAGATGTCAGAAGATCATCAATGACGGTCTGCGCACCGGCAGGCATGGTCAAAATCGTCGCCACCCCGGCGCTTAGCGCTGCTATAAATCCACGACGATGCATTTTTGATAATCCGCGATCAGACATATTTTATACCATTCCAATTTCGTGGGCAAAGTTCTCTATTTTGAACTCGCAAATCAAGGTTAAAGAATTGCCACTAATTTGTCCAACCACCATAATGTTACCACGGATGGCGCGGGACAATATTTGAGGCAATAATTTCGATGTGTTTTTCTAACGCGGAATTGTCATGGTAATATGGCTAATTCATGGTTCACCACTGATGGTTTCAGACTGTCAGATTCAAAGAGCGGTCTGACGCAACCCAAACCCCTCCCGTTATCGCGCTCATCTTGTGGATGCCCGATCATTGAAAATCTTTGGGGAAGCCGGGTGTGTGGTCCTGCCTTCTAAAGATTTAATGTGCGACATCGCCACACACCCGGAACGGTGTTCTTGCGCTGACCCTGTCACTCCCGAAAGCCCTCCGCCCTGAAGTAGGGCAGTCATGCATATCGCGAGCCGGGCCGGATGCGCCTCTGCTTGTGGGTTCAACACCCAGCGGATTTCCAATCCACCAGCAAAGCACCGGCCGTTGCCACAGACACTTGGATCATGAATTCCGTGTCCCCGCTGCAACGAGCCAGAGGATTATGCGCCCGGCGGAGAGGGTGTGGACAAAAATGGGAAAATTAATTTGAAAATAGCGCGATTCTTAGCCTTCCCCCTTGCGGGGAAGGTGTCGGCAGAGCCGACGGATGGGGGTGGTGACGACAGCAGCACACTAGCAAAGCATAACAAGATCAGCATCT
>JANPBE010000246.1:0-2858 GCA_031430295.1 Phyllobacterium sp. | reverse complement strand
TCGTTGCCGCCCTTATAGAAAATGCCACGTTCGACGCGAACAAACCCAAGATACTCGCAAAGGTGAATTGCATCCGAAACCGAAGCGAGGCGAATTCCGTATGCTTTGAAATTTTCGTGTGTGACAATTAGCTTGCCGTTATGAACACCACCATGAGACATGTGCTCAATTTCAATCTTAGAAAGGACTTTAAGAGCATTGCCGGTTAACGCCCGATAAGCAACGCTTTCTAGGCATTCCATCGTGCGCCATATCCAAGGCTGTCCTTTTGGTGGGCCTTGGCGTGAATTGCGTTTATTGCGACCAGACTTAGGGTTTCTGACTTCGTACAAGGGCATACTCCAAGCAAAGTTGTTTGATAGAAAAATGGCCGCATTTGCGCGGAATTGTTATGATGCTTTTCTATGAATTAGAGAGTTGGATATTCCGAAGTTGATTGGAAGCTTTTGTCTGAAATCCAGCTTTCCAAATCCGTTTGCCTATATGCAACACGGCGACCCATTTTGATGTAACGCGGGGAATTTCCAGATAGCCGCATTTTGGCAAGGGTCGAGGCGCTAAGGCTCAAAAATTGAGCTGCATCATTTACGGTAAGTAATTGGTTCTGCATGCATTTCCTTTCTGCAAATTGCCCAAATGGGCATAATAAAGAATCGCATGGAACGGCAATAAGTGCAAATATTGTATGCGAAAAGTGAGGGAAATTCACAATAATTACGGGGAAAACTCTTAGATAGTTATCTGCATGACTAAGCTGATTTTGCAATCGTTAGAGGCATGACTGACATTCGCGCGCCAATTATACTTGCCGCTTTCTGCAACGGATCTTCGCTTAGATGCGCATAGCGCGCCGTTGTTTGCGGCTGAGAGTGTCCAAGCAACGCGCCAATCAAGGGAAGGCTCATTCCATTTGCAACAGCTATCGACGCGAAGGTGTGGCGAAGATCATGTATGCGCACATTTTCCAGACCGGCAAGATTGCGGATTGCGGTCCAAGGCTTTTGCAGGTTTACCAAGTGCGCGCCCTTGCGGTCGCCGCAAATAACATGCGGATTGCCTTCCAGCCTTGGAAGTTCGGCCAATACTTGAAGGGCAGGCGGGTTCAAGTAAACAGCCTTCGCGCCGGTCTTGGAATCTGGAAGGCGAAGACACTTGCCTTCAAAGTCCACCCATTCCCATTTAAGCGAGCGAATTTCGTTCAAACGTGCGCCGGTCAATAACAAAAGCCGGATGGCGGCAATGACAAACGGCGGATAGCGTTCCGTTATTTCATCACTTGCAAGCACTTTGCCAAGGTTCGCGATTTCGAGTTCAGACAGAAATCGGTTACGCCTGCTTTCTGCAAACTTATCGACGTGAAGCGCTGGATTTGTATGGTCGGCACGATAGCCATTCTTTTCGCACCAATTGAAGAACTTGCGCAAGACCGCCAAGAGCCGGTTTGCTTGATAGGGCGTTACGGATAGCGATTGTTGCAAGCGGGAAATGTCTGGACGGGTTAGTTCACTAATTCGCTTTCCTTTCAATGCGTTAGGCAACAATTTTGCGATCAGGCGGCGATATTCTGCAATTGAGCGGGTTTTCAGCTTTATATCGACATGCTCAACCAAGAATTGGTCGATAAGGACGCCGAACGTCTTTTCCAGCTTCCTTTTGTCGGAAACGGCCAACGGGTCTTCGTTTCGGGAAATTTGACGCAATAACGCTTGCGCTTCGGTGCGAGCCTGATCGGCGGTGATTGTGCCATGTGTGCCAAGGGTAACGCGCCTTGTCCTGCCAGAACGCCCGTCAATGCGATATTGCACTAAATAGACCTTGCGGCCCGCTGGCGTAGTTTTCACGCCGAAGCCCTTCAATTGGCTATCCCAAACATAGGCGTCCTTGTCGGTCGCTTCAATCTTATCAACAATGCCTTTGGTGATTTTGGCCATTTGGATTCCGTGCTTACTGGAGCGTTCCTAGTAATCACATAGTAAGCCAAAGGCTCGGAACTTGCAAGAATCTCTAGGAACGTCGTTCTACTTATCCACTTGATTCAAATGGACAATTTTCGCTATCAATGTTGCTCTAGGAATCGCAAAATACCGGAAAAAGCCAAACTTTTAATCAGTAGGTCATGGGTTCGACCCCCATCGCGCTCACCAAATCTTTCTAAGATTTAATCAAGGTTTATGGTCACCGTAATGATCGTGGCGTTCATTAGGTAATGTCACGCGCCCGCAGACGAAGGTTGCCAATTGCTGTAGTCTTTTTCGTGGGCGGGGCCTGCATTCGACTTTAGTCTAATCTTGCGCCAGTCCAATGTCGGCTAATAAGTTTTACTTAGATTTTCTTCGGGTAGCGCGCTTAGTAGGCGAGAATTTGTGCGGCTTGCGACGCCTTTGGCAAAATTGCCTAATAATTGCGCGGAAAACGCTAATAAAATCAACATGGAGCCAGAATCCCTTCGGCAGTGGTGCCAGCCCCAAAACCCCATTGCCGAATTGTCATATCAGCGTCATACTCGGGTTAGATGACAAGAGAGATGGGAATAAACCTGTCCGCAAATTGCCATTTCACCGGCGGCATTTCGCTCGCCTTTTTCGGAGGACTATTGGTATGAAGAAGTTTACTTCAGCAGAAGAAACGATATTCGCGGCTGCTGCTACGCGCCGCAGCTTTCTTAAAGCTGCAACTGCCTTGGGCGCGGTTGGTCTTGCAAGCCCGTTACTCGTTCGTAATGCATTCTCGTCTTCTGGCGAACTCAACTATATGGGTTGGGCTGGCTATGACTATAAGCCATTCATTGACGCCTTCACGGCTTCGACCGGCATCAAGGTGAATTTCACTGAACAGCCAGACAATGACACCATTTTTGC
>JANPBE010000245.1:0-6384 GCA_031430295.1 Phyllobacterium sp. | reverse complement strand
AAATATTCAAACATCGAGCCGGACCATGACGCGAGCGCCGCCTGCCAGTTCACAGCCACAATTGGGCGTCCCAAATGGAACCAATGTTCGTTTGGTACATCACCCTTAGCGATGGCAAACAGGCTAGTGAGCCGTGCTTCTGATGCCAAAAGATCATAGCAAGACTCGTCCAACTGTTGCTCGTCCACGCGGTAGCCGATGGAGAGCAGCAGTCGTTTGGGATTGAGCAGAAACGAAAATTCCATTTCAAACGCCAACTTACGCGCACGCTCGGCGGCGACCAGAATCTGTCCACGCAAATTGGTTAGCTGTGCGCGGTCGAATGAGGCATCATTGAAATGGGCCTCACAGGTAGCATGTAAAGCATGCGCCCATTGCAGCAGGTTTTGTGATTGATCTGATTTCACTTCATCATTCAAATCAGATGCCAGCGCCACAACTTCACCCGCTACCAGCGAGAGGTTTATGGAACGCAGCGGTGCCAATTCAGGTTCAGAAATATGCTTCTCATAGGTCTTCTCAAAGCCGGTCATACGCTCAAACAGGCGGCTTCGTAATGGGCGGATAGAACGACGATCATCCGCGACCAAGCCGAGGCTCTCTCTGACGATCGCCGCAACATCACCAATGCCGCGCGTGTCGCCCATAAGGTGGACAGCTGGCGCCTCGCTCCAAGATTTGAGAGCCGAACTGACCGAAATGAGATGCCCGGCCATGTTGCCGCTATCGACCGTAGATACATAGGCTGGGCTCATCACACTTAGGGTACGGGTATCATACCAATTATATAAATGGCCGCGAAAGCGTTGCATTTTTTCAACAGTGGAAAGGGTACGCTCGAGGCGCTCAATAGTCTCAACAAGTGATATCCAGCCAAAGTCTCGCGCGGCAATGGTTGAGAGCAAGTACATGCCGATGTTGGTTGGCGAAGTACGCTCGGCAATAGCGGGAAGTGGCGCTTCTTGAAAATTGTCAGGCGGCAGATAGTTGCTTTCGGTCGAGACAAAGCGCTCGAAATAGCGCCACGTTTTACGGGCTATAATACGCAGCACCGCCTCGTCGCTTTTGCTTAAAACCAGTGCGTCTTCGGTCTTAGCGGTTTGGCTAACAAACCACGCCAGTGCTGGCGCCATCATCCATAGAAGCGCGAAAGCATCAGCAATAACCCAAGTGCCTTGGCCAAAAACAGTGGCTAGTAAAACAGCCATTACACCAATCACAGGCGACTGCCACATCGCGCGATAGTAGGACCACATGCCCGCGCCGCCCGACGCATGGGCCTGTTGTGCGGTCTTCCACTCAAGCATGTGGCGGCGCGAGATAAACAGGCGGAACAGCGTCCGCAATATTGCATCCGCCATCACACTGGCAAGATGTGCCATGAACACCACGCGTAGCGCCACCTGCGCACTTGCATTGGCAATTTCAGTGCCCAAAGTGCGTATATAGCCACCGGGAAGAGCAGATGAACTGGCCGGAATAAGACCATTAAATAGCGATAGTGTGGGGGCCACAAATATACTGATAATAAGAATAGTTTGCCATGCCGCAGCCGCGCCCAAAGGGAGCAGAACCCACGCGACAATGGAACCGGCCACCCAGACAATGGGGGTAAGCGAGCGGCGCAAATTATCCAACATTTTGAACCGCGCGATTGCTGGAAGACCATTGGCAAAATTGAAGATGTAAAACAGCAACTGCCAATCACCCCGCGCCCAGCGATGCTGGCGCGAGACATCGACATCATAACGGATGGGATAATCCTCAACAAATTCAACGTCCGTTACCAGTGCTGCACGGGCAAACGAACCTTCGAGCAGGTCATGGCTGAGCACTGAATTTTCAGAAATACGGCCAACCATCGCTGACTCAAAGGCGTCGATATTATAGAGGCCCTTACCAGTGAATGTGCCCTCGCCGAGAAAATCTTGGTAGAGGTCTGATACGGTAAACGAGTAAGGGTCCAGCCCGCGATTGAGCGAGAACGTACGTTGAAAAACCGACGCTTGCGATCCTGTGGTAAGCGAGGGCGTGACGCGCGGCTGCAAAATTGCATAGCCTTTGTGTATTGTTTGCGTGGCCGGATCAAGCACGGCAACATTTAGCGGATGGGATAATTTACCGACCAGCTCGCGTACGCTGTCGCGCGGCAGGCGTGTGTCTGAATCGAGCGTTAGAACAAACTTGATGTCGCTTGGTAAACTCTCATCCGGCTGCATGAACGTCGTATTATGGTCGCCGCGCAGCAACAGGTTCAACTCATGCAGTTTGCCACGCTTGCGCTCCCAGCCCATCCAAACGCCTTCGGCTTCATTCCATAGACGCTGGCGGTGCAGGAGAAAAAAGCGCTTTGCGCCAGTGTGCTCATATTTAGCGGCGAGGCGTGTGATTTCACTCGTGGCATAGCTGAGTAATTCGTCATCAGCCGGAGACTTTTCAGTCGCGCTATCCAACCAATCTGTGACCAACGCGAAGTATAATTCCTTGTCGGTATTGGCGAGGTAATGCACCTCCAAATTTCGCGCAAGCTCATCAATTGTGTCGCGGTTGGAGATAAGCGAGGGGATAACGACAAGCGTGCGTGAGGCGCGCGGAATGCCATCGAGGAAGGCATAACCGGGCAAATGCGCAGGCTTCAATACAGCTGCCGAAATATAGTTGAAAAACCCGCTCGCCGCCTCACATGCGGGTAGTGCAAACAATGCCACAAGCAACAGCGCGGGCATCATTGGAACATTGTTATCTGCAAAAAACCAGACACCCAAACCAATCGTCGCAAGGGTAAGGAGCACAAGCGGCGCGACAATCCCCAGCCAGCTTGAAGCCAAATAGGTTCGACCCGATCGCTCCTTGAGCGGCATGTGATACTGGGTTGCAGCGTAGAATTCGCTCAAACCGTCAGCAATGAGAAAGTGCCCAATGTTTTGCGGCTCGCTTGGATCATTGCTTAAACCAAGCGCAATATTAGTGACCTCCACTTCGCTGAGCGATGAGTGGCGTGCCACGCGCTCTATCACATCACGGTAGCTGTTGCGGGTGCGTGCATCGAGCTGGCCATAGTCGCTGCCGCTACGCAATTGCCTGTCCACATGAGAGATGGATTCAAACCATTCGGTCCAACTTACATCGTCGATTTGGCGTAAGCTGCGAATGATGTTGCCAACAGTCAGATTGCCCATCGAAAGCCGGGCGTGTTCGGCAATGATGCACTCTTCGGCATCTGTTCCGCGTGCTTCAAGGTTGTCTTCCAACCAGCTTAAAACCCGCGCCGCGCTATGGCTGCCATCACGCAGACGATAAAGTAATTGTGCAGAAAAACCATCGTCCAGCGTCGAGGCCGTTTGGTTTTCAAGCCGCTTTTCCAGCTCTTTGTCGTCAAGCTGCTGAATGATTTCATCGGCAAACACGTTGGCGGCCGCGCGCATTTTGCGGGAGTTTTCCACGCGGTCTGAAATACGCCGCAAGTTTTCCAAAAGCGCCATGCGTAAGATTGCTGGTAGCGCCCAAATTTCGCCAATGTCTAGTACTTGGCTTGCCTGAAACCCCTGAACCAAGGCAGTGAAAGCCGCGACATCAAAGTTACTATTGGTATGGGCAACAAAGACCCATGCGAGCGCTAACGAGCGGGGCACTTTATGCCCGTCATCCAGCAAAATTGTCGGCAGTTGATCGTAAAACTTGACCGGCAAATCGCGGACCACCTGCCGTGCGTGACCTTCAACCATATGATGATTATCCAGCAGCCACTCGGCAGCAGGCGTGATTAGTTCGCGGCTTTCTGCGGCCTTGGCGGTGGAGCGATAGTTCGACAAAAGATGCTTGGCATTATCATGCGCACGGGCAGGGAAGTCGAAACCGTCCCAAGACGATAGGTGAACGTGTGCACTACTGCCGATCGTCTGGCCAAGAACAAAGAGCTCCTGTGCGGCCAATAAGTCTTCCCGAATGGGTAGGCCGACTATTTTATCGCCAACCAACGCCCCGCCTTGCTGCATCTGATTTTCAAGCGTTGAATGTGGCCGATCAAACATTGGTTCACCCTTTTTTGACGTATTGAATGGGAACGCGCGGGGCCAAAAATCGTTCCGACATATTGTAAGAAACATGATGGAACCCATGCGGCGTGGCCGCGTTCATACTGGTAGGTCGCGCTGCATTGAGGCAGCGTGACGCCATATCAATAAGCGACAAGGAGTTCCAACTCATGCCGATCAAAAACCTTACAGAGATGTTTGTTCACACCCTTAAGGACATACATTTTGCCGAAAATAAAATTTTGAAAGCATTACCTGGTATTATTCAGGAAACACAAAACCCGGAATTGGCGGAGGCGCTCACCACGCATTTGGCGGAGACAGTTGGTCAGGTTGAACGCATTAAACATGTATTTGCGATGCTGAAGGAAGACCCGACTGCGCAAGAATGCCCGGCCATCAATGGTATTTTGGAAGAAGGTAATAACCTGATGGCAGAAGCGTCCGATCCGACAATCAAGGATATTGCTATCGTCGCATCAAGTCAGGCAGTCGAACATTATGAGATCGTGCGTTATCGTAGTTTGGTAATGTGGGCAGGCGCTTTGGGGCATGAGGAGATTGCCAAATTGATGCAACTTAGCCTCAACGAGGAAACCGCGGCTGATGCCAAGCTGCTGGCATTTGGTGCCCATGTGCAGCAGGAACAAATTAGCTCTGCGGCCTAAAGTATTTTGCCAAAAAAGCCGGATTGACGTAAGTCAGTCCGGCTTTGTCATTATATTTTTACTCACGTCTGGCTGTTTTGCTTTACGCCTGCGTCTTGCCCGTCGGAGCTTCGTGAACGTTCGTTAACGCGGTCCGCACCTTTCTTAAGGGGGCTGCCCTTTTCATTTTCTACTTGCACTTCCTCCTGCTTCGCTTCCTTTTTAAAGCTAGCGGAAGCAATCGATCCCGCCTTTTTTATTGCGGGTGTCGGTGTCATTTTGCTATCGGTTTTCATGATTTTCTCCTCACTAGATATGTGAATGGCCGCAAACAGTGCGTCGCAACCTTAGGAGCAAAACGCTAACTGATTGGATTGGTTCCCATCTGACACTCGTCAATGCAACGGCATTTGGAATATGAATTTGGTTTCGCTCACTGATGAAGATACAGCAAGCGTGCCATTATGCGCCTTGGCGATTTCAGATGCGATGAACAGGCCAAGGCCAAGGCCTTGCAGGGATTTGCGCACTTCGCCGCGAAAGAATGGCTGAAATATGCGTTCCATAACTGCATCAGAAATGGGCTCACCGCCATTGGCGACGCTGATCTCCAGAATATTATTTTTTGTAGTCGCTCGCACAATAATAGGCGCATCAGACGAGCCATGGGTGATCGCGTTGCCAAGCAAATTTGAAAGCATTTGGCCCAGCCGTCCGCTATCACAATTCACCGGTTCTAAATCTACGACGTGGATTTCAAATACCCTGTCCGGCGAGCCAGACTGCAACTCGCTGATAACATGCAGCAATGTCGGCTCAAGTGCCTCGTCCTTAGTTATTGATAGGCCAAGGCCACCGCCGAGGCGGCCACGCGCAAAGTCAACGACGTTGTCTATGAGCGATGCCATGCGGACCACGCTTTTTTGCATAGAAACCAGAATGGACAGTGCCTTGGCGTCGCTAGCCGACTTTGTAAGCAGGCGCGTGCCTGCCGAAATTGATGCAAGAGGGTTGCGCAAATCATGGCCGAGAACAGCAACAAACTGTTCACGCAGTTGCGAGTTTTCGTTGGCATCAGCCAGATTGACCGCGCTTGAGGCAAGGCTTGCCTCACTGAATGCCAGATTGGCCTCGCTCGAAGCGAGGCTTGCCGCGCTCGTCACCCGGTGCGCAGCATTGCTGGCAATGCTAGATGCCAAATTTGCTTCACTTGTAGCAAGATCGGCTTCGCTTGAGGCCAGGCTGGCAGCGCTTCTGACCCTGTGGGCCGCACTGCTGGCGATGCTGGTTGCAAGGTTTGCTTCGCTGGACGCAAGGCTTGCTGCGCTTGTAACGCGATCTGCGGCACCGGTAGCGCGGCTCGTTGCAAGATTTGCTTCACTTGCAGCAAGATGCGCCTCGCTTGAGGCAAGGCTGGCTGCACTAGTGGCCAAATGCGCCGCACTGGTTGCCATATTCTTTTGCGCATCCAAATGAAACGCAATGAGTTCTGCAAATAGCGTGAACATACTGATGATCTCAGGCGTATTCACCTTGGCCGGATTGCGGTCTATGGCGCAAAGTGTACCGAAAAAACTACCGTCTGCCAAAACGATTGGTATGGAAATATAGCTGCGGAATCCAAACAGCGCCGGCAATGGCGATTTACTGTAAACGGCATCAGTTTCTGTGTCGTCGACGACAACGCCATTTCCCGTTCTGCG
>JANPBE010000244.1:0-6802 GCA_031430295.1 Phyllobacterium sp. | reverse complement strand
GCAAAGGTGAGGACAATGCAGACCGGTTCTTTATTCACGACGCCCTTCGGGCGGCGCACGCTATCGCTTGGCATGTTGGCAGCGCAAGTTTGCGCCCGCGACATGGCGCAGGATGCGGCAATTGATAAGTGGAAAGTGTTTCGCGACCTTTCCGCCGCGCGGCCACTTATGGGCCTTTCGGACCGCACGCTGCTGGTTTTGAACGCGCTTTTGAGCTTTTACCCGCAAACCGAGCTTAGCGCTGCCAATGGGTTGGTGGTGTTTCCCTCCAATGCGCAATTATCGCTGCGCGCGCACGGCATGGCTCCTGCCACGCTGCGCCGCCATCTGGCAGCGTTGGTGGAGGCGGGGCTGATTGTCCGTAAAGACAGCGCCAACGGCAAGCGCTTCTCGCGCAAAAGCCGCGACGAGGCATCAGAGCGGGCGGGGGAGCCATTATTGGAGGGACGTGAGGCGTTCGGCTTTATCATTGCGCCGCTTATCGCCCGTGCGGCCGAGTTTGCGAGCCTTGCAGACGAAGTGCGGGCCGCGCACTACCGTCTCAAAATGCTGAAAGAAAAGGTCACAATCGTGCGCCGCGACGTGGTGAAGCTGATTGCGCTGGGCATTGAAACGCTGCCACACGTCGATTGGACGCTTAAGCAGGTGCTCTTGCGCAGCGCTATTGATGAACTGCCGCGTATTCCTTGCGAAGATGAGCTGACATTAGCGCTCGATGGGCTCGAATGCCTGCACATCGACATCTCTAACTTGTTCGAAATTAACATTAAATCTCAAAATATGAGCGCCACAGAGTCTCATAGTGAGCGTCACATACATAATTCAAATACCAACTTCTATTCTGATCTTGAACTGGGCTTAGACGAAAGCCAAGGGCAAAACGGCGATGATAATGTAGTGGCAATGGAGCCAAAGGCGAACCAAGTAGCGCCAAACAGCGCTAAAAGTGGCCAAAAGGGCAAGGCTGGGCGCGGTGCTGACCAAGACACGGGGCACGACAGCCGGAAAGTGCCGCTTAGTCTGGTGATGAAGGCATGCCCCGACATTGCCGATTATGGCCGGGGTCAGATTGTGACCTGGCGGGACTTGATGGGCGCGGCCGTGGTGGTGCGATCCATGCTGGGGGTGAGCCCGAGTGCTTACGAAGAGGCGGCGGACGCTTTTGGCCAAGAGCAAGCGGCGGCGATTATTGCGCTGATTTTGCAACGAGCCGGTCATATCAACTCGGCGGGCGGGTATTTGCGCAATTTGACGCAAAAAGCCAAGGCGGGCGACTTCTCAATTTGGCCGATGCTGCTGGCGCAGCTGCGGGCCAATGGCAGCCATTTGGCGCTGGTGTGAGAGGCCCGAAATGCGTACGCCGCGCGCCCAGACTAAGTACGGAATGCGTGCGCAAACCACTCAGTTGCGATGTGCAGATCGCTCGAACGCTGCAATCACTCCATCAGGCGGGCCGCCTTGCCCAGTTTGCGCGAGGCGTCGTTGTAATAGCTGGCGGCTTGCGCGGTTGATTTATGGCGCGACTGCTGCATGGCCTCGGGCAGCGAAATGCCGCGATTGGCAGCTTCCGTCAGATATCCGGAGCGCAGGCCGTGCGCTGAGTAGAGCGCCGGATCAAGACTTGCGGCCTCAATGCGCGATTTGACAATGAGGTTGACGGACTGCGGATCAAGGCCAGTCAGTTTTAGATTGCCCCAGCGGTCAATGCCGCGAAACAACGGGCCGGAGCTAATGCCTGCGCGGGCCAGCCATTCATCAAGCGCAACCACAGGCTTGCCAATCAGCACAACACTTTCATCATCATCGGCGCTTGCCGTCTTGGTGCGACCAAGGCGGATGGTAAGACAAGGCAGCTGCACAGAATCTTTGTCTGCCGGATTGGAAGGCACGGGCTCCTCGCGCGCAATATCTTCGACGCGCAAACCCGTAACCTCGCTGCGCCGCCGCCCGCCGGAGGCGAACGCCAAAAGCAACAGCGCACGGTCACGCACATCGACTAATTTATCGCTTATGGCGGTGCGCAAAAGCGCCTGCACAATATCGGCCGTCACAGCCTTTTTGCTTTTGCGCTGCCTTGGCCGGTTGGCGGCGCGCACGGCCAGCTTCATGGCGCTGCGCAGGCTCGGACCATTGAAAAATCCATGCAAACCGCGCCATCGCGTCAATGTCGACCAGGATGTTAAGCGCCGGCGCACCGTGGCGGGCGCGTGCGGGCCGCTTGATTTGAGTAGTCCGCGTTCGCGCAAATTCACCGCCACCTCCTCCGGCATACCGTGCGCGGCATCAAGTGTTTGCTGGTGCGGATCCCATAAATGCTGGGCGACAAATTTAATCAGCAGCGCTTCAGGCGCCGGCCATGGCAGCGGCTTGCCCGTCGATGCAACTGCCCAGCCTTCTAAATAGGCCAGATCAGAGGTGAGCGCGCGCATGGTGTTATCGCCCAGCCCCTGTTTGGCCAGATGTTTGAGCGTGGCCACATCATCATCGGTTAAAAGCTCGGCAAGTTTCGCGCGCCGGTCAAACGGCAAAATAGCGTCAAGCGCGTCAAGGTGGGTTGCGCGGGTAAGGTGGTCGGATAGTTCTTGGCGCGAGAGATTTTGCATGCTTGCTACGTTAAATTCAACGGTAGCACGTGCACGCCTTCTGCTAACGCGGCCTTGCGCAGCATGCCGTCCAGTGTTGCCAGTTCTAACCCTTCAGAAATAGCCAGCCACAGATAGGCGGCGTCGTAGGCAGATAGCCCGTGTTTGAAGGCAAGACGCGCCGCTTCGAGTGTGTCTGCCGCACCTGCATTGATAATGCTGAGTTGTTCAAAACGACGCAATAATCCGGCGGCATCGCTCTGCGCCACCCGATTGCGCCGAACCGCGCGCACGACGATGCTGCGGATTTCATGGGCAAGCAGATCGGGCGCCCGCGGCCGCTCCCCAATGGCGCGCTCGAGTAGCACATCGGACTGCACGGTGGCTTCATCAGGCAGCAGCCAGGGAGCCACTACGCTTGCATCAACAATGAAAGCCATCAGTGCGAATGACCCTCATGTTTCCAGTCGCGAATTTCAGCTTGGCTGACAGGTTTGTAGCGCGCGCGCTCGGCACGGATCGTGGCTATAAGCGCTTTGCGCTGTGCCAGTTCATCCACCGGAACAAGCCGCGCCACAGGCTCATTGCCGCGTGTGATAACAAATTCCTCGCCGTGCTGAACTTTAACAAGCAACTGCGAAAGATGTGTTTTGGCTTCGGCAACCTTTACATGGGTGGTCATAAGCGCTCCACTAGTTTGAGCTTTCCAACAATTTGGGCTTTTCAAGCATTTGGCCGCGTGTGGCCCACTCGATGTGGGTAGTGATAGCTAGCTTTACACACTTGGTCAAGTATAAACCATATCACCATCGATAATATGTAACTATCAATAGTTATCACATACTCTAAAAACCCTACGATACCAGTCATCTGAAATTCCACATTGCTTTACTATGGCAAATTAGATTAAGCGTAATCAATGGTTTACGAAATACAGCCGCTCGATCTAAATGCCCTGTTGATGCCGGTCACAACCGCAACAGCCGCCGTGACGCGCCTTGATGAACGGCTGTCGCGCTCGCTGGTTCGTGACGGCTGGATCGAGCGCCAGCACTTTGCCGATGCGTGCGCGGCGCTGTGGCTGGAGGGCGAGCTGGTGCATGTCGAAGATCTCGTGCTGCATGATGCCCACATGGACATACGAATGCCGACCCATGAGTTGACACGGGCACATGGCGTGCTGCGCGCACGGCGGCAGATATGTGGGCATAAGCCGGACTGGGCCTTGAGTGCGTTGGGTCTGCGCCAACTGACGGGCCGTAGTGCCGTGATGGAACAGACAGGCGGACTGGGGGTGACGGCGAGCCCCATTGCTGCAAAACGAGAGGCTGGCGCGAGCGATGAAAATGATCCGCTTGCTGCGCAGGCAATGTCTGAAGTGGATGCGCCGGATGAACTCAGCAAAGCGCTTGAAGCCATGGACGCGGCCCTGCAACGCAGTGCGATGGTGCTAGACAGGCAGAAGGCCCAAGAACATCGTGACCAGCGTCAATCGCCCGAGCGCCCCTCGCTGGTTTATGACCTTGATTGGGATGAAGACGCCCGTCTTGCGCAGTGGCAAGAGGTAGTCAGTGCTACCCGCACACTGCCCACTGTCTTGCGCGCCGCTATTTTAATTGAGGCATGGAGCGAGATCGACGTGCTTCAGCACGCAAGCTGGCTCGGGCCATTGCTCACTGCCGCGCTTTTGCGCCAAGAGGGAAGTACCCTTCACCACCTCGTCTCGCTGCATCTTGGTCTCAAGCAAATCCCGCGCGAAAAGCGCAGGGCGCGAGAGCGCACTGACCGGCTGCTGGCGACGCTGGAGGCCATTCATCAGGCCGCAAACCTCGGCCTTAAAGAGCATGACCGTCTGACCTTAGCCAAGGCACAGATGGAGCGCCGCCTTACCGACCGGCGCAGCAACTCGCGCCTGCCAGACCTCATAGCGCTGGTGCTGTCGCGCCCGTTGGTCTCGTCCTCAATGATCCAAGACAGCCTCAAAGTCTCCAAGCAAGGCGCACTCACATTGGTAGCCGATCTGGCTTTGCGCGAAATGACAGGTAGAGGCAGGTTTAGGGCGTGGGGGATTGTATAGTTTTGCGCGGGTTTCCCCAGACTCTCAGTATCGACTTGCAATACTTATAGGCAATATCGCATTGGCTTTGGCATGTGAGTGGCGCGGCAATGGCGCTTAAAGATTTTCTTTAAATAGCACTTCAATCCGGATTTTTTCTTGCGATGCCACGGGCTCGCGAAACTCGGTGCGCGCACGCATGATACGCACCGCACTGCGCACGGCGTGCCCGGGGTTTTGGCCGATGATCGCATCAATGCGGTCAGTGTGGATTGCCTCTTCGGTAAAGGGGGTGCGCTCGTGCACCACGACAGTTAACTTATGCAGATCCGCACATTCGGAAACGGCGGTGATGGGAACGCGCGCCTCAGAACTCAGCACATAGACCGCCACAATGTTATGGTTGAATTGAAAACTACGCTCAATAATCCGCTTGGCGCGGGCAGGATCACCGTGCGTTTCAAGCGAGGGCAGGCAACTTAGGCCGTCAAATTTTTCATTGATGATTCTATCAAAGCCAATGCGCCGCTCAATGCTGTCCTGCGCTTGCATGGTTTCGGCAATGACGAGTACTTGCCCCTTTTGCACTTGTCCCTTTTGTACCTGTCCTTTTTGGTTGGGATTGAAGCGACCAACGATTCTGCCAGCCGTTGCGCCGGCTGCAAAGTTGTCCACGCCTACAAAATCGACATCTTCGAGTTTTTCCTGACCAGACAGGAATTGCACCAGCTTGATGCCACGCTCGCGCAGACGGGTCATGGCATCGCGCACTTGCGGCGATTCCGGTGCCATAATGGCAACGCCATCGACTGAATTTAAATCCAAAGTGGCCAAATAGTTTGCAACATGGTGCGGATCATCCACCCCAATTTGGGCGACATCTAGTGAAACCAGATCAGATACGAGGCTCTTGTTTGTCTCTTCGACTTGATGCAGCAGCTCCTTTAAGTATTCATCGCCCGTATTGGGCAGCACGAACCGGAACTTATATGTGCGGTTGCGCGCCAGATTGACGGCAGCCAAATTGCGGACAAACCCAAGCTTTTCAATGGCTTGCGCCACCTTATATGCGGATGCCTTGCCAACATTTGGCCGCTCATTAAGCACGCGGTCAACTGTTGCGAGACTAACGCCGGCAGCCTTTGCCAAGTCTTTTGTCGTCGGCCGCATCGATCCCCCAAAAATGGACAGCTTTAGTATGTATGAAAGGTTTTCGGACAGAAAATAAAAAAAATCAAGAAAATTGAGGTGCGCGCCTCAAAAAAGACTTGCATTGAGGTACGCACCTCAGTTATAGAGGTTTGGCCGGTGCAAAGCGCCATTCCGTGGAGGTACGGGGAGTTTTGCTAATATCGGGCGACGGTGACGGAGGGTTTGAGGTTCGCACCTCTATTTTTGTCAATGTTTACAGGCTTTGCCGTGAGCTTTTTGTAAATCCTGACTGATGGTCAGGGTTAATTTTGGGAGGTTTAGACCATGAAATACAAATTATTGAACACTGTCGCTGCACTCGGCCTTTTGGCTGCTGGCGGCGTAATGACGACAACATCATCTGCGCAGGCCGCTGATTTGACCCTTTGCTGGGCCGCTTGGGACCCTGCAAACGCTCTGGTCGAATTGAGCAAGGATTTTGAAGCCAAGTCCGGCAACAAGATGAGCTTTGAGTTTGTGCCATGGCCAAACTTCGCCGACCGTATGCTCAATGAATTGAACTCCGGTGGCAAGCTTTGCGACCTTCTCATTGGTGATAGCCAGTGGATCGGTGGCGCTGCTGAAAATGGTCAGTATGTGAAACTGAATGACTTCTTTGATAAAGAAGGCATCAAGATGAGCGACTTCATTCCGGCGACTGTTACAGGTTATGCCGAATGGCCAAAGGGCACGCCAAACTATTTCGCGCTCCCTGCATTTGGTGACGTTGTTGGTTGGACATACCGCAAGGATTGGTTTGCCCGTCCAGAGCTTCAGAAGGAATTTAAAGAAAAGTACGGCCGTGACCTTGCTGTTCCAAAGACAATGGCGGAGCTGAAAGACATCGGAACATTCTTCCAAGGTCGCGATATTGACGGCAAGAAGGTTTATGGAGCTGCGATCTACACTGAGCGTGGTTCCGAAGGCATCACCATGGGCGCGATGGATGTGCTCTACAGCTATGGCTTCCAAT
>JANPBE010000243.1:0-1523 GCA_031430295.1 Phyllobacterium sp. | reverse complement strand
AATCGCGCCGGTTGGATTATTGGGCGAGACCAACGCCAAGGCTTTGGTGGTCGGCGTGATTGCGGCGACGATGGCTTCCAGTGTTGGCAGAAATCCATCTTCTGCCGCGCAAGTCACGCGATCAACACGAATGCCCATCATGGCAAGCGTGGTTTCATGGTTGAAATAGCCGGGATTGGTCATCAAAATGCCATTGCCTGCACCCGCCACCAGCATGGCCGCGCACACGAACGCTTGGTTGCAACCTGCTGTAATATGTATGTTTTCCGGCGTAATCACCGCGCCGTAGGTCGCTGAACATTCGGCTGCATAGGCCGCGCGCAGTGCCATTTCGCCTTCATTGGGACCATAGCTGGCATAGGCTTTGGACGAGGCCGCTTTGCCGAGCAGCGCCAATAAATCGTCGTGTGGTGGATAGCCCGGCACGGCCTGACTCACGTCAATCAGCGGCCCGCGCCCGCCGCCATAGGCCTTGCCCCAGCCTTGAACAGTCGAGATGGGTGGCGCGGAAAGATTGGTGACGAAAGTATTGAGAGGTGGGCGTGTGGCTTGGGACATAGTTAGGCAATCCATAGAAATGCGAGGTACTATGTGTCGCTGTTTCGCAGGATTGGTCAATCGCTGCCGGACATATTATCTACTCTAAGCGCCGGATAAACTGAGCAAACATCATCGAGCCTTCGGGCCAAGGACCATGGCCGGAATCGGAATTAATGTGGCCAGCTTCGCCCGCATCGACGAACTGTGAGCCCCAGTCTTTCGCCAACTCTTCAGCCACTTCATATTTGCAATAATGATCGTTGCGGCTACCAAATAGGATGCTTGGAAAGGGCAATGTATGGCGCGGGTAGGGACCGAATGTCATGAGATGTTTCGGGCGTATGGTGGGGTCTGATACATCTGGCGGCGTGACCAGAAATGCACCTGCGATGCGTTTGTTGATGAGCGGTAGCGCATGGATAAATGTTGGTACGCCAAGCGAATGGGCAACGATCAGCACTGGTTTGGTGGCGATGTTCACAGCGTCTGCTATCTCGCGCGTCCAATCTTCAAGGTTTGGTTTCGACCATTCCTTCTGCTGCACGCGCCGTGCGGTGGAGAGTTTGTTCTCCCAGCGCGTTTGCCAATGGTCTTCGCCGGAATTCATATAGCCGGGGACGATGAGAATATCTGTGTCTGCAACTTTCATGAGCCTGAAATAGCGATTGGGTCGCCGCTTCGCAAGATGGTTTTATTGTTCACTATTTAAGAACGACATGTCGTTTTTTACTTCACTTGTAGTGAACAATGAATTGCCCGATATTAGCGGCAACGAGTTACAGGAGATTTATCATGTCTGAATTACAATTTGCCGCCACCACACCGGTTTCCGTGCGCAAAGTGGGCATCAAGGCACGCGACGGGCAGGCGCTGGCTGATTATTACAAGTCAGTTGTGGGCCTTAAAGAAGTGTCGCGCCGCCCGGGTGTTATCGTTCTCGGCTCGGCGGAAGACGGATTTCTTGAAATCGAAGAAGTGAAATC
>JANPBE010000242.1:0-9893 GCA_031430295.1 Phyllobacterium sp. | reverse complement strand
ATATTCGGGCGGGAAGCGCCAGATATCGACGGGTTTTATGCGGGCGAAAATTCGGATGCACCCGAGGTCACGCCTATCTCCGCCGCCTCACTGGGCTTGCGTATTTTGGCGCTAAAGAAGGCGTTGGAAAACCTGCCTCGTCATGCCAAACGGCTCGCCCGCTGGTATGCTGAGCGCGATTTGGCTTACTCACAAAACTTGCCGCACCGCTATTCGCCCATGCGCCCCGGCCCTGCGCCAGCGGCGCGTCGGCGCAAGGATCACGAAATCGACGAGGTTCTGCTCGAATGCCATTTGCTGGCGCTTTATGCAGGCGAACGGCAAGATAGTTCGTGAGAGATTATCAAAATTTCGGAGTTTGTTGCGCTGCTCCCGATGGGGATCGGCGGGCTTTCGTGCGGGCGTAGGAATTTCCACAATATACCAAAGCTGATGCTTGTTCTTTGAATCTGACTGAATCGCAGCGCCTTAAGCGTCGCCGGTGACCACACCGACGTAGGGCAATTCGCGGAACGCGTGGGCGACATCCATGCCGTAGCCAACCACGAAATAATCAGGGCAATCGAACCCGACATACTCGGCGTTCAAATCCATAATCTGGCGGCGTACGCTTTTGTCCAACAGGACGGCGACGGAAACGGACTTCGCGCCACGGGACATCATCAGGTCGCGGGTGAATTTCAGCGTCTTGCCGGATTCCAAGATGTCATCAATCAAAAGAACATCGCGGCCTTCAACATGGCTATCTATATCGCGCAGCACCTTCACATCGCCCGATACAGTGCCCGCGCCATAGCTCGAAACGGTGATGAACTCGACTTCCGGAGACAGTCCCGCGTCGTGCATGGCGCGGATTAGATCGGCGGCAAAAACGAATGAGCCTTTGAGAATAGCGATAACGAGCAGGTCTTTGTAATCGTGGCGGGCAATATCTTTTGCGAGTTCAAGATTGCGCGTCGCAATCTGGCTCGCACTGAAAAGCACGTCAATAGTCTTGCCGCGTACAACCGCCATGTGTCATCCCCCTGAATTTAGGAAATTTCAATACAGGAGCACATGCCCGCCGGAAACCCAAAAAACGACAAAAGCCGCCAGCAGCGTGAAAAACATGAAGGCCGGTGTCAGTCGGTCGGGTTGGTTCGATGCGTCCGCGCCATCGCTGCGAAGTAGAGATAGTTGATCCAGCGGGCCGGTATTGGTGACGAGGGGCGGTGGCGTTTCCGACGGTGTGAACAAGGAAGATGCAAATTTGGCAACGCTATCGCGCGAAACGGTCTCAAATTCGGCGTCAATGACATTTCCACCGGCAAAATTGCCAGCTGATGTCAGCGGTTCGCCCGCGCTTGCAGCCCAATTCAGCGCAGCCATCATTCCGGCCCTTTTCTCTATCCTTAGTGATGGGTAAACGTGAATGGTTAAATTTTGCCGAACTTGTCAGTGATTCGGTTTCGGGAGACAAAAGTTTGATCCGCTTTGAAAACGTTGGCTTGCGCTATGGAATGGGGCCGGAGATTCTCCGGGACGTCTCTTTTCATATCAGGCCGAAGTCATTTCAATTTCTTACTGGACCCTCCGGTGCGGGCAAAACGACATTGCTGCGGCTGCTTTTTCTGGCGCTCAAACCAACGCGCGGGCTGATTACGGCTTTTGATAAAGATATTTCCACCATCACCAACGAGGAACTGCCATTCCTACGTCGCCGTGTTGGCGTGGTGTTTCAGGATTTCCGGCTGCTTGACCATTTGACCACTTACGAAAACGTGGCGCTGCCGCTGCGGGTTCGGGGCAAGGATGAGTCGAGCTATCGCAAGGATGTGGTGGAGCTATTGAAATGGGTGGGGCTTGGTGATCGCATCCATGTGCTGCCGCCAATATTATCCGGCGGCGAGAAACAGCGCGCGGCAATTGCCCGGGCTTTGATTGACCAGCCCGAAATACTGCTGGCCGATGAGCCGACCGGCAATGTTGATCCGCCACTGGCGCGGCGCTTGTTGCGGCTGTTCATGGAGTTGAACCGGTCAGGCACTTCCGTCGTCATTGCCACCCATGATTTGACATTGATGGACCAAGTTGAAGCACGGCGCATGATTCTATCGGGCGGGAGGCTGGAAATTCATGACTAAGTTTTCCAAGTCGTCATCTACGAAAATGCCTCCGGTGCCCGTGCCCTCCGAAGAAACGGAAGAAACCGACCGCAGATTGGCTCGAGTCTCAAAGTTTCCTTTCGGTCTTGGCGGCAGCGGCCAAGCCTCGATTGTGCCAGACGGCAATGTTTCATCGACTGCACTGGTCTTTGTCATTGCCATTATGACATTTCTTGCCTGCCTGACGCTAGGCGCCGTTACAGTGGTTCGTGAAACGGCCAGCACTTGGCAATTACAAATCGCCCGCGAGGCGACAATCCAAATCAAACCAGCCGAAGGCCAAGATATGGAGGCTGCGCTAGAGGTTGCAAAAGGCATTGTTTCCGAATTCTCCGGCATTCGCAGCGCCACCATTGTTGATAAGGATGCAACGGCCCGCCTGTTGGAACCATGGCTTGGGACGGGGCTTGATTTAGACTCGCTGCCGGTGCCGCGCCTCGTCATTGTCACCATTGATCCCTCTTCGCCGCCAGATTTTCCGGCGATAAAAGCAGCAATTGCGAAGGCTAATCCAAATGCCACCGTTGAAGATCATCGCAACTGGGTGGACCGGTTGATCGCCATGGCGCGCACGACTGTGCTTATCGGTGTCGGCGTTTTAGTGTTGGTTCTGGCGGCCACCGCTTTGGCCGTGATATTTGCCACTCGGGGCGCGATGGCAGGCAATGGGCACATTATTGAGGTGCTGCATTTTGTTGGTGCTGAAGGGAAATTCATAGCCGGTGAATTTCGGCGGCGGTTTTTTATTACTGGCATTAAGGGCGCGCTGGCGGGCGGGGTCGCCGCCATAATGGTTTTCTTGGCTATCGGCTGGTGGTCATCCTCAAATCTCGCGACGCCCGAAGCGGATCAAGCAAATGCCTTGTTCGGCACTTTTTCTATCGGACGAAACGGTTATTTAGGTGTGTTTGGTATTGTGGCCATCGTTGCAATCATAACAGCAGAAACCACACGGCTGACGGTGATGAACTATTTAAGCTCGATAGGCCGAATCAACACTGATGGCTGAAAATTAAGGGGAATAGGCAAGAGAAATTTCACCATTTCTACCAGTGCTGCCTGTTACTCGCCGCATTTTGTGGTTAGTTTCGTTAAAGATTGAGCCGTCAACAGGAGTGTTATTGGTACAAAATACCAACTCACGGGGTGTCACGTCAACAAATTGGCCGCAGCAAAAGCCGCGACGAGCCTTATGGCGTCGTGTTGCCAGATGGGCTGGACCCTTTATTTTGGCCGCGCTCGTGGCGTTTCTCATTGGCTTTGCAACCTTTGCCGAGCGGGTATCCCGCATGACAGCACCATTAGAAATCGAACCTGCTGATGCCATCGTGGTGCTAACGGGTGGACAGGCCCGCGTCGAGACAGCGCTTGAACTGTTAGCGGAAGGCAAGGGGCAGCGTCTACTGATTAGCGGCGTGAACACAGGAACCAGCAGACTGGCAATCCGCAATGCGACGGGAGCCGATCAAACACTTTTTACCTGCTGTGTGGATATCGGATATCAGGCTCAAGATACCGTCGGAAACGCCAGCGAAACCGATGCTTGGCTGACCAGACACAGCTTTCACTCCGTAATTCTCGTGACCAATAATTACCACATGAAGCGGAGCCTTTTGGAGATGCGGCGCTTGAATCCCGCGCTGGATATACGGCCCTATCCGGTGGTGAATTCAGATTTGACCAATGGTAAATGGATGCTCAGCTCAGAAGCGACGCGCGTGTTGCTGGCTGAATATATGAAATATCTCGGCGCTGTGTCGCGGCGGGTTCTTCCGGTGCCTGTCTCGCTCGGCTCAATCATGAGCATCTGATGCACATTCGCGCTGTTCACAACAGTGCTTAATCCGTCTATTGCTGTGGCACTATTGACCTCGAACCCTCGCGTGATTTGATGATTTTTATCCGTTCGCTCATTTTCAACATCCTTTTCTACATCAATCTGATCGTCCGGATGATAATTTTTACGCCGATCTATTTTATCGTCAGCCGCGAAAACGCGTGGTTTGTCCCAAAAAATTGGGCGCTCTCGAACCATTGGCTGATGAAGCATGTCGTCGGGTGCGATTATACGATTGAGGGGCTGGAGCATATTCAAGACAAGGCCTGCATCATTGCTCCCAAGCATCAGTCTTTTTGGGATGCCTACGCATTTGTTCCCTTTATTCCTGATGCCATTTATATTTTGAAGCGCGAATTGATGTGGATACCGCTGTTTGGCTGGTATCTGGCCAAAATGAAAATGATCCCCGTGCATCGCGGATCGCGCACTGTGGCACTTAAATCAATCGTTCGTGGCGCGCAGCCGGCAATCGCCGATGGCCGCCAAATTATGATTTATCCCGAAGGAACGCGCCGCTCGCCCGGAGATGAGCCAGCCTATAAATATGGTATTGCGCACATGTACTATGAGTTGGGAATTCCGGTGGTTCCGATTGCCCATGTTGCCGGTCTTTACTGGCCGCGCCGGAAATTCATGCGTTATCCGGGGACAATAAAATGCCGCGTTTTGCCCCCTATCGAGCCGGGCCTAAGCAAGGAGGCATTTTTAGAAACGTTGAAGACTGTCACCGAAGCTGCTTGCGACGAGTTTCTCATTGAAGCAGCGACCGGCGCAAACCCGCCGCCGATGCCGGATAGCGCTCGCAAGAGGTTGGCGGAACTCGGCATCACACTGTCCTGACTGCCTCAGCCACGCCTTCCAGCCAGCGATCACGAATGCCAAGTGCGCGAATGTGCTCGAGCGTATTGTGCACATATTCCTCGTTCGGACCGGCTTGACCAACAGCGCCGCTGACACGAAACGCTGCCTCTTCAACAGTCAGCACGCCAGAATATTGCTCATGGGCGCGGTTGACCAGATAAGTGAGGGCGGAAACCTTGGTGCCGTCACGCAAGACAATGTCAACCATTCGCTCATTATACGCATTGCTGACCAGCTCGCGCTCCCGCAAATATGTGACGACCTCATCGCGTTTTTCACCTGCGACCCGAAATGCAACGCCGACGCATGACCCGCCGCGATCCAATCCTAACACCAGTCCCGGCCGTTCCGGCGTGCCGCGATAAACGCGTGAAATGATGCAGAGTGAGCGCTTGTAGCCAAAAAGGCGTGCACGTTGCGTTTCAACATGATCAAACCCCGGCCGCCACATTAGTGAGCCGTAGCCAAACACCCAAAAATCGCCCATATCAGCCATTACAAATATCCTGCGTCGCACGTCGCACCAGAGCCAAGTATTCAAGGAACCATGATGGCGTCAACAATAGTATCCACTCCAAACTACGCCCGTCGGATTAAATGGCTGGGCGTTGCCATTGGCTTCTTTGTGATTGCTTATACTGCCGCGTGGTTCCTCGCCGCTCATGAGGCCGAAAAGCGAATGGACTTGGAACTTGCCAAGGTGAATGCGGGTGACACTAAAATCACCTGTGATAATCGCCAAGTAAAGGGCTATCCGTTCCGCTTCGGCCTGTTTTGTGACGGCGAGACCTTTATCGATGTAGTGAAAGGAGTATCGATCAGCAGCGGCGCGCTGCGCACGGCGGCTCAAGTGTTTAATCCCTGGCACGCGATTGCCGAGCTCGATGGCCCTGCAAAAGTGACGATCCCGGGCGTGCCCGCCATCACCGCCAATTGGTCATTGCTGCATTCGAGTGTGCGGGTTGACCAGCCAGTGCCTGAGCGGGTTTCGATTGAAGCCAATGACCTTGATGTCGCTATCAACGAGTCAGATGCTGAACCACAGCAAGCCCTAACCGCCACATATGCCGCTGGCCACATGCGCACGGAAGGCAAGGATGTCTCTTTTGCAGGCGAAGTTGATGGTATGGTAATTGACCCAGCCATTACGCCGAACCGCACCATTCCGGAGTTTGCGGCCTCGTATGATGTGCTTTTGAAAAATGGCCTAGCAATTGCCGCTGCAAAACCTCTCAACATCAAAACCGCCTTGCGGGGCCAGTCCGGCGAATTGCGCAGCATGTCTTTGATTTTTAAAGATGGTGGCGCGGTTAGCGTCACAGGTCCATTGAAATTATCGGCGCAGGGGCTTCTGGATGGCGATATTAAGCTCACTTTCATAGATGCGGCAAAACTTGGCATGGCTTTGGGGCAAGCCATGCCAGAGGCAGCAAAAATAATCACCAACACTTTGACCGCGGCTTCCCTTGGCGCTGGTGCGGATAAGGAAGCCTCGCTGACGCTAACCATTCGCGGTGGTAAGGTCTCTGCTGGATTTTTCCCCATCGCGACCATTCCGCCTTTATAACCATCAGCTCGACTTAACAGCCTGACGGCCAAAGTCGGCTGCGTCAGTTTCCTGACCCGCCTCAATTATTGAGCGGCGAATGTTGCGGGTGCGGGTGAAAAGTTCGAAGAGCGCGTCGCCATCGCCCCAACGAATTGCACGTTGCATGGAGGCCAAGTCCTCGGAAAAACGGGACAGCATTTCCAAAATCGCATCGCGGTTATGTAGGCATACATCGCGCCACATGGTCGGGTCTGAAGCGGCAAGGCGAGTGAAATCGCGGAAACCAGAGGCCGAATATTTAATGACTTCGGACTCTGTCACTGTCTCTAAGTCATCGGCGGTGCCAACAATATTATATGCAATCAGATGCGGTAAATGCGAAACGATGGCCAGCACCAGATCATGATGCTCCGGGTCCATGCGATCCACTTTGGAGCCGCAGGCCTGCCAAAAACGCGTTAGTTTCTCGATTTCATGTTCATTGGTCCCAGCTGGCGGCGTGAGAATGCACCAGCGGTTTTGGAATAGATCAGCAAAGCCTGCGTCAGGTCCGGACTTTTCCGTACCGGCAATAGGGTGACCGGGGATAAAATGTGCAGTGGCAGGAATGTGTGGGGCCATTTGCGCCACGACAGAAGCCTTGGTCGAGCCGACATCAGTAACCACAACACCGGCTTTCAAAAACGGGCTGATGGATTTCGCGACGGCCTCCGACGAGCCGACCGGAACCGAAACTATGATTAAATCGGCATCTTTTACCGCCTCACCAGCGTCCAAAACATATTCGTCGCCAAGCTTTAATTCACGGGCGCGGTTCAGCGTTGCCTCGCTGCGGGTGGAGATAGTGATGGTTTTCGCCAAGCCCTCGCGCCGGATTATTTGTGCCAGCGAAGAGCCGATCAGGCCGATGCCGATGAGCGTAACATTGTCATAGATCTGCATCATTTATGCTTTCATAAAATCTTTAAGTGCGGCAATCACCAGCCGGTTGGCCTCTTCGCTGCCGACTGTCAGGCGTAGCGCGTTGGGGAAGCCATAGGCGGTCACACGGCGCAAAATCAGGCCGCGCTCTGTCAGGAATTCATCCGCATTTGCCGCCGATTTTTGCGAGTTCTCAGGAAAATGAATCAGCACAAAATTCGCCGCGCTTGGCGTGACGCGCAGGCCCATCGCTACCAGTTCGCCCGTCAGCCACGACGCCCACATTTCATTGTGCTCAATTGATTTCCCAACATGCGCTCTATCACGCATGGCGGCAGCGCCTGCAAGAATTGCAGCGGCGCTCAAATTGAAAGGGCTGCGAATGCGACCGATGGCATCCATAATGTGCAAGGGCGCATACATCCAGCCGATGCGGACTGCGGCCAAACCGTAAATCTTCGAAAATGTGCGTGTCATCACGACATTCTCATTGCCGGAAACCAGCTCGATGCCCGCCTCATAATCATTGCGCCGGACATATTCGCTGTAGGCTGCATCTAGCACCAAGAGAATATCATTGCGCAATCCTGCGTGCAGGCGGCGCACTTCGTCGATGCTGACATAGGTGCCGGTTGGGTTGTTTGGATTGGCCAGAAACACAATTTTTGTACGAGGCGTAACGGCTGCCAAAATTGCATCGACATTGGCAGTTTCATTGATTTCCTTAACAGAAACAGGAATACCGCCCTGCGCCATGATCTGGATTTTATAAACCAGAAATCCATGCTCAGTGAAAATACCTTCATCGCCCGGCCCCATGAACACCTGCGCCAAAAGGCCCAGCAATTCATCGGAGCCATTGCCGCACATAATGTTTGCGGGATTTAGCCCGTGCACCTCGGCAATGGCCTCACGCAACAGTTTTGAGTGACCATCGGGATAAAGTTCGAGCTTGTTTGAAACAGATTCAAAGGCGGCAATCGCGGCAGGGCTAGCGCCTAGCGGCGTTTCATTTGACGATAATTTATATATCTTTGCCACGCCCGGCGCGCCATGCTTGCCTCCGACATAGGCCTCAATGTCAAGTATGCATGCTCTTGGTTGGGGCCGTTGCGCAGACGTCATGATGCTCTGTCCAATAAGATTGTTCAAAATAGATGTGGCTGAAATAGCGGTCCAACAGGATATTGTCGAGTGTGGCACTATGGATTGATCAATAGTTCACGCGTGTGCGGTTTTTTGTTCAAAAACGATACATTGACTTTGCCGTGCGACGTGCAAAAAGCGTCTTCGAAATACTTCTTGAGGGAGAGCCCGCAAATGGCGTTAAAGCCACCCGCAAAAGCGGCCGTGAAAACGGCGCGCTTCAGGGAAACTGATGATCCGACTGGCCAAGTTCTGAAATTCGGGACTGATAAACCATTGCATCTTGATGCTGGTGTGGATTTGGCACCGTTTCAAATCGCTTATCAGACTTATGGCACGTTAAATTCTGACAAGAGCAACGCCATACTCGTTTGTCATGCGCTGACGGGCGACCAGCATGTGGCCAATGTGAACCCCGTTACGGGCAAGCCGGGCTGGTGGGAATCCATGATCGGGGCCGGCAAGATTGTCGATGTTGAAGCTATTTTGTCATTTGCGCCAATGTGATTGGCGGCTGCATGGGTTCGACCGGGCCGGCATCTGCCAACGCCGCTACGGCCCACGCATGGGCGCTGGACCTGCCGATCATCACTATTGCCGATATGGTGCGCGCGCAGGCGATGCTGGTTGATTCTTTTGGTATAAACCAACTCTTCCTCGTGATGGGCGGCTCGATGGGCGGGATGCAAGTTCTGCAATGGGCGGCGGCCTATCCGGCCCGCGTGTTTGCGGCTTTGCCAATTGCCACAGGAGCACGGCATTCTTCGCAGAACATCGCGTTTCATGAGGTGGGCCGTCAGGCAGTGATGGCGGACCCGGAATGGCGTGGCGGGAATTATTTGGCTGAAGGCTTAGCGCCTGCGAAGGGACTGGCTGTTGCCCGTATGGCTGCGCACATCACCTATTTGTCGGAAGTGGCGCTGCATCGTAAGTTTGGACGCAACTTGCAGGATCGCGAGAATGTGGGCTTTGGCTTTGATGCGGATTTTCAGATCGAGAGCTATTTACGCCATCAAGGGTCAAGTTTTGTTGATCGGTTTGATGCCAATTCCTATCTCTACATGACCCGCGCGATGGATTATTTCGATCTTGCAGCAGAGCATGGCGGCGTTTTGGCCAATGCATTTAAAGGCACGAAAACGCGCTTTTGCTTGGTGTCATTCACCAGCGATTGGCTGTTTCCCACAGCCGAAAGCCGCTCGATTGTTCATGCACTGAATGCAGCAGGGGCATCGGTTTCCTTCGTCGAAGTTGAGACCGACAAAGGCCACGATGCGTTCTTGTTGGATGAGCCCGTGATGTTTTCTGCTGTTGGCGGCTTCATCGCCTCTGCAGCGCGGGCCAGAGGATTAGTCTCATGAGCACGATTGCTGCCAGCCGGATAGATTTTGCTGTGATTGCCGGGCTTGTTGAAAAGGGCGCGAAAGTGCTG
>JANPBE010000241.1:0-1213 GCA_031430295.1 Phyllobacterium sp. | reverse complement strand
GGTCCGCCATCAGGCGACGCATTTCACCCGCGATGGGCGCGAGTTTTGCGACTGCAACATCGGCCAGCGCGGGCTTAAATGTCGAAAATTGCTGACCGCCGAAGTCTGCCAAAATCTCGGCCTTGGAGACATCCATAAGGGCGGCATAAATGCCGACCAGATTGTCAACTTCGGGCCGGTCTTTCAGGCCCTCAACTTCGGACGGCAACGGTAGCGCATCAGTGGTGGCTCTACGGATTTTCTTCAAGATCGTGTCTTCATCGTCCGTCAAATTGATGCGCGACAAGTCCGACAAGTCCGACTTTGACATTTTCTTCGTGCCATCGCGCAGCGACATAACCCGCGTTGCCGGACCTTCGATGATGGGTTCGGTTAGCGGGAAATAGCCGTTGACGGTGTTGTCGCCTGCCTGCATTTCCACGCCCAAACCGAGCCCGGCGATGCGGTCTGAAAAGTCATTGTTGAACTTTTGCGCAATATCCCGCGCGAGTTCCAAATGCTGTTTTTGATCGTCACCCACCGGCACATGCGTGCCGCGATAGACCAGAATATCGGCTGCCATCAGCGCCGGATAGGCGAACAGGCCGACAGAGGCATTCTCGCGGTCCTTGCCGGCCTTTTCCTTAAACTGCGTCATGCGGTTCAGCCAGCCCATGCGGGCGATGCAATTGAAAATCCATGCCAGTTCAGCATGTTGCGGCACGCGGCTTTGGTTGAAAACGATGTGCTTGGTGGGATCAATACCAGAAGCAATAAACGCCGCCGTCACTTCGCGGATTGATTTGGACAATTCCTTGGGGTCTTGCGGCACGGTGATGGCGTGCAAATCCACCACGCAATAAATGCAATTATTGGTGTTTTGCAGCGCCACAAATTTGCGGATTGCGCCCAGATAATTGCCAAGATGAAGATTGCCAGTCGGCTGAACGCCGGAAAATACGAGCGGGGTAAACTGTGTCATGTCAGGTCCAACTGCTGATGGAGGGCGGTTAATTTTGGCGTTCTATGAACGAAGGGGACGCTTCAATCAAGCACCATCGTCGGTCGGCACAATTGGCTCGGCGGACCCGCGCTTGAGGCTTCGGCGCAACATGCCGAAATCTGCGCCGCCAATGGCAAAGGCAGATGTGAAATAGACCAGCATGGCAAGGCCAATGAGACCAAGCAGCACCGGAACCTGCTGCAAAACCGGCGTTGATGGCAGCAAATAGGC
>JANPBE010000240.1:0-3786 GCA_031430295.1 Phyllobacterium sp. | reverse complement strand
TCTTATGGCGCGGCGCTATGGGCGATGAGTCTCAATGTCCCCGTTGCTTCAGTGGCGGCATTGCGCGAAACCTCAATCCTTTTCGCCGCCGGAATATCCTTTGTCTTCTTGAAAGAGCATATCGGCAAATGGCGTCTGCTGGGCATCGCCTTCATCGTCTGCGGCGTCATAGTGATACGCTTGAGCTAGGCTGATGTTGATGGATGGCATTTATAACTGTCATTGTTCCTATGGCTAAACCAATGCTAGGTTCATGCTTCAATTCATGGAATTTGCTATGAGCGCGACGACCACTTCAGTTATCAAAAACTCCACCTGTCCCCATGACTGCCCGTCAGTTTGCGGTCTGGAGGTGGAGGTTCTGGATGGCAAAACCATCGGGCGCGTGCGCGGCGCGAAGGATCATTCCTATACCGCTGGCGTGATCTGCGCCAAGGTCGCCCGCTACGCCGAGCGCATTCATCACCCTGATCGCTTGTTGCACCCGCTAAAGCGGGTTGGCAAAAAGGGCGAAGGGCAGTGGCAGCAAATCAGCTGGGATGAGGCGCTGGATACCGTTGCCGCGAAGTATCTCAAAGCCGAGCGCGATTTCGGCTCGGAAAGCATCTGGCCCTATTTCTACGCCGGAACCATGGGCCTCGTGCAGCGCGATGGCATAGACCGGCTGCGCCATGTCAAAAAATACTCCAACATGTTCGATACGTTTTGCACCAATATGGCGTGGACCGGCTTTGTCGCTGGCACGGGCAAATTGCTTGGCGTCGACCCGCGCGAAATGGGTAAGTCCGATTGCGTGGTCATTTGGGGAACCAATGCGGTTTCCACGCAGGTCAACGTTATGACCCACGCCATCAAGGCGCGCAAAGAACGTGGCGCGAAAATCGTTGCCATTGATATTTATCACAATGACACGATCAAGCAGGCAGACATGGGGCTGGTGCTGCGGCCCGGCACTGACGGCGCGTTAGCCGCTGGCGTGATGCACGTCTTGTTCCGCGATGGCTTGGCGGACCGCGATTATCTGGCAAAATACGCTGATGATCCGGCAGGTTTGGAAGCGCATCTGGCAACCAAAACGCCAGAGTGGGTGGCGGCTATCACTGGACTTTCGGTAGATGAAATCACCAGCTTTGCTCACTTAGTCGGCAACACCAAGCGCACGTTTTTCCGCCTCGGATATGGCTTTGCCCGCCAGCGCAATGGCGCACCGAACATGCACGCCGCGCTGTGCGTGCCCACCGTTTGCGGCCATTGGCAATATGAAGGCGGCGGCGCGTTTAACTCTAATTCCGGCATCCTAAAGCTCTACACCGCCGAGCTGGAAGGCACGGCAATGGCTGACCCGAAAGTGCGCCATCTTGACCAATCCAAGATTGGCCGCATCCTCACCGGCGATGCAGAGGCGCTGTATGGCGGCCCGCCGGTCAAAGCCATGTTGATCCAAAATACCAACCCCATGAACGTCGCGCCGGAGCAGCGCTTGATCCGCAAAGGCATGGCGCGGGAAGATCTGTTCACGGTGGTGCACGAGCAGTTTATGACCGACACCGCTAAGATGGCGGACATCGTTTTGCCAGCCACGATGTTCCTTGAACATGACGATATTTATAAGGGCGGCGGCCACCAACACATATCGCTCGGGCCAAAATTGATTGACGCACCGGAGGGACCGAAGCCCAATCATTTTGTGATTGAGGAGCTGGCAAAGCGTCTCGGCGTTGGCGACAAGCCCGGCTTTGGCAAGACTGAGCGCGAGCTGATTGAGACCATGCTAGTCAAGGGCAGGGGCTTGTCGTGGCGCGAAGTCGAGGAGCAGAAATGGGTGGACTTGCAGCCGGACTTTGACACATCGCATTATCTCAATGGCTTCAATTGGCCGGACAAAAAGTTCCGCCTAAAAGCCGATTGGCTCAATGGGCCTTACCTCAACAAGACGCCGAAAAGCATGGGGCCACAGGGGCCATACGAGGCGCTGCCAACGTTTCCCGATCACTTCGATGCGACCGAAAATGCTGACGCCGAACACCCCTATAAATTGGCAACATCGCCCGCGCGCAGCTTCTTAAATTCATCGTTTCAAAACACACCAAGCTCCATTTCCAAAGAGCAAAGACCTACACTTAAGATACACCCTGATGATGCGGCTGCACTTAAAGTTGACAGCTGTCAACTGGTAAAAATCGGCAATGAGCGCGGCCAAGTCATTCTAAATATTGAGTTTTTTGACGGGCTTCAACGCGGCGTCGTGATTTCCGAGGGACTATGGCCCAATAGTGCGTTCGAAGGCGGTGAGGGAATCAACACACTAACAGGCGCAGATGCGGTCGCGCCCTATGGCGGCGCAGCGTTTCACGACATCAAAATTTGGATAAAACCACTGTAAGTGGACGCGTCTATTTCGCCTTAACATCGGCAGAAAAACGCATGTCGCGCATGGGTTTCACCAGCTTTGTCGTCGCGCGATAAATCGGATCATTGCGATAGGCGTCAAGCGCGGCCTCGTTTTCAAACTCGGCATAGACAACAACATCCACCACATCTGAGAGCGGATCAGTCTTGGTGTTCAGCGTCACTTCAAATTTTGAGGAGTGTTTAATCTGGCCAAGCCCAAGCAAACCTTGATGAATTGCGGGCAAATCTTTTTGGTCTTTGGCAGTAAAAAACACAATGTGGCGGATCATAAAGGCAAACTCAAATCTCAAATATCAGCGGTTTGAAATCACTATCCATGGCAATCGTCCCATCCGCAATAAGGCGCAAAGCCGCAGGATAGAGCTTATGCTCGGCCACCAAAACGCGGGCGGTGAGCGTTTCAGGCGTGTCGCCTTCCAGCACGGGAACAATCGCTTGCGCAATCGTCGGGCCTTCATCCATGCCTGCGGTAACAAAATGAACGGTGCAGCCGTGTGTCTTAACTCCGGCATCCAGAGCCCGTTGATGGGTATGAAGACCTTTAAAATCCGGCAACAGGGCAGGGTGAATATTGATCATTTTTCCACGCCACTGCTCAACAAATTCAGCGGTCATGAGGCGCATATAGCCTGCCAGCACAACGATATCTGGCTTTAATTCTGTCAGCGCTTTGTGCATGGCAGCATCGTGAGTGGCGCGGGAAGCATAATCTTTGTTGGGAATAGCAATGGCTGTGATGCCTTGCGAGGCCGCGAATTCAAGGCCCTTGGCATCGGATTTGTTGGACAAAACGCCAATGACTTCAGCTGGATAATCCGGCGCAGTGCAGGCCTTGACCAAGACTTCCATATTGGAGCCACGGCCGGAAATTAGTACGGCAACACGCTTTTTGTGCGTTGTCAAAGAGCCAAGTCCCCGCGATAAATCACGCGCTCATCGGTGGCTGGAACCAGCTTGCCCAGTGTGCAAACCGCCTCGCCATTAGCTGTAAGCGAGGCCAAAACCGCATCCACATTTTCTGGCGCAACCACAACAATCATGCCGATGCCGCAATTGAAGGTGCGCAACATTTCATTGCGCGCCACGCCGCCTGTGGATGCCAGCCAAGAGAAAACGGCCGGTACTTTGATAGCCGAGAGATTGATCTCCGCCGAGCAATCATCAGGCAAAACACGCGGAATATTATCCGGAAATCCGCCGCCGGTAATATGGGCCAAAGCCTTGATTCCGTTGGTTTCTTTGATGGTTGCCAGCAAGGATTTGACATAAATACGGGTAGGGGTGAGCAGCGCTTCACCCAGCGTTTTGCCAGCGGCAAACGGCGCCGCGGCATCAAGCGCCAAGCCGGAGCGCTCGACAATACGGCGAACCAGC
>JANPBE010000239.1:0-2001 GCA_031430295.1 Phyllobacterium sp. | reverse complement strand
GACCGAAATGCGCGAGCATAATTACCTTTGCACCTTTGTCCGACAGTTCTAAAATCGTCGGCGCGATGCGCTCGATGCGGGTGAGGTCGCTGACCTTGCCATCGATCATTGGCACGTTCAAATCCACCCGCACCACCACGCGCTTGCCGCGCACATCATTGAGGGAATCCATTGTTTTGAAGCTGGTCATTGCAGTGCCTTAAGGTCAGATTGAATTTTTTGGACCATATACAGGCCCACGAATGCTGCAAGTTGGAATTAGGCCTTGCCGCGCAGATTTTTGGCGCAGGCGCGAATAAATGAGGTGCTGGTTTTGAGAAGGTCGCGTGGGTTCAAGAACGCTGGAATGCGTGGTGGTTCAATTTGCGGGTCCAGCGAGACGCCGATTTCCGTGACGTGGCCGCTTTCATCCAAGTCCCGCACGATGAGTTCTATATCGCCAAGCGGCAGACGGTCGGCGTATTCGACGCGCCCGCCGAGGCGCTCGGTGACGAAGGCGCCAATGGTTTGCGCAGCTTCGGTTTCAGTCAAAGTCACGCCGTAAGCCAGCGTGAGCTCCGATGCGGGGCGGGACGGGTCGATGCCGAACGCGCCGAAGAAATCCTCATCATCCGCCGCTACGGGCGCTTTCGAGGCAAACAGTCTGTCGAGCAAGCGCGGGTATTTATCGGAGACGAAAATATAAACATGGTCGCCAGCGCGGGGACGTCCGGCATATTGGAATTGCAGCGATCGACCATCGCGAACCACCAGCGAGGGTCTCGCCCAGCGCGGAATGCGTCCGGTTCTGGCCACGGGGCTACCCTCGATAATCTTATAGGCGAGCAGCTCGTGATGGGCAGAGCCGGGGAGTTCCAACTCCACCTTGTCAACAGGGCCAATGCGCGGCGGGATGATAAGGCCGAGGCGTCTTGCCAATGGTAGAACGGTCCAGCCCTGCACGATAAGCGAGACCATGACGATGATAAACGAGACGTTGAAAATCAATCTACCTTGCGGCAAACCGCCCAAGATTGGTGTGAGCGCCAGCAAAATCGATACCGCGCCGCGAAGGCCGACCCATGACAGAAACGCGGTTTCCGTGCGCTGAAATTTGAAGGGAAATAGCGCGACCGCGACCGCGACGGGCCGCGCGATGAAAATCAATATCAGCGCCAACAGTACGGACGGAATGAGCAGCGGCACGAATTCCGATGGCGTGGCGTAAAGGCCGAGCACCAAGAACATGATGATTTGTGACAGCCAGGATACGCCATCCTGAAAATGCTTGATGGCATTATGCGAGCGCAGATTAGCGTTTCCGGCGACGATGCCAGCGAGATAAACCGCGAGGAATCCTGAGCCGCCTACGACGCCTGCCGCACCGTAAATCATCAGCGACAGCGCCAAAACCAAGATGGGCAATAGGCCGCGATCTATATCCAACTTCTCAACAAGCCGCTGGATGATGGCCCCGCCCGCACCACCGATTACCGCGCCAATGAACATTTCTTTCATAAAGCCAGCGGCAACGCTGAGTGCTATCGGCCCCACTTCTGCGGCGTGGCCAAGCGCCAATAGTTCGACCAGCGAGATTGTGAGAAATATTGCAATTGGATCATTAGAGCCGGATTCAATTTCCAGCGTGGAGCGCACGCGCTCGCGGATATTGGTGTTGCCTGCGCGCAGAAGAAAGAACACGGCGGCGGCGTCCGTCGATCCGGTGATGGCACCGAGCAGGAAGGATTCCACCCAGCCAAGGCCGAGGATATATTTCGCCGCGACAGCAAAAATGCCTGCGGTGATGATAACGCCAAGTGTCGCCAACGTGAGCGCGGGAGCGGCGGCTTGGCGCAGTGCATGGAGCGGCGTGCCGTAGCCGCTATCAAACAAGATTATCGAAAGCGCGATGCAGCCGACGAAGTAGGCCACTTCAGCATTGTCAAAATGGATACCAAGACCATCCACGCCTGTGAGAAGTCCGATGCTCAAAAACAACAGCAACAAAGGCGCACCGAAACG
>JANPBE010000238.1:0-1899 GCA_031430295.1 Phyllobacterium sp. | reverse complement strand
CAAGCAGAGGCGCATCCGGCCCGGCTCGCGATATGCATGACCATCGCAAATGATGGGAGGTTTTCGGGAGTGACAGGGCCAGCGCAAGAACACCGAGCCTGGGTGTGTGGCGATGTCACACATTAAATCTTTAGAAGGCAGGACCACACACCCGGCTTCCCCAAAGATTTCAATGATCGGGCATCAAAAGATGAGCGCGATAAAGCGGAAGACTGCTCTTTGAAACTGACTGAAAACAAAATGCGCTGCATAATCAATGCAACGCATGTGTGTTAAAACTGTTTCGCCGCGATAGCAGAAATTACATCGAGGCCGCCAGCTTCTGGTTTGCCGTGATACGCGGATCATTTGGTGAAGTTGAGGCAGCTTCCTTGAACAGTTGAATTGCCTTCTTCTTGTCACCGCGCAGCAAGAACGAATAGCCATAATTCGAAACAGCATGAGGCTTGCGTCCGGCGACCTTGAACAATTGCTCATAGGCACGGTCCGCAAAATCAAAGCGTCCTAGTTCATCATAAGCTGCTGCAAGGCCCATCCACGCTTCCGCATCATCGGAGCGCATTTCTACAGCTTTGCGGAAATGCTGCTCAGCAAGACCATAATTCGAGTCCATGAATTGCGCTTTGCCGAGATCGCGCTCGGTCGATGGCACTGAAATCTTTTTTGTACCGATAGATGTGGTTGCAGTGTTGTCGATTCCTGCGGTTTGACATCCGGCAAGGCCGACGAGAACGGCAAGTGCCGCCATACGGATCTTATTCATTGACGCATTCCCCTGTATAACGCCCGTTTTCCGGGTTCGTTTGTTAGGTTGAAAATACGCCGCATCGTTTAAGGGCTGGCCAACAGACATGCCTAAAAAAGTATGACTGCCAAGCCTTTGATTTGCATGGATAATAATGTGTCACTAACATTATTAAAATGCAGCTGAATAAAAAAACCGGCCAAAGGGCCGGTATGGTTCAGAGTCATTACATGACGACGAGCCTAGGGTGCCGACAGCTTAACAATAACCGGAATAACGGCAATCAACATAACAACCGGCAGAATACACATCGTCACTGGCACTGACATTTTTGCCGGAAGTGTATGGGCTTTTTCCTCGGCAAGCGACATGCGCTTATGGCGCATTTCGTCAGAAAACACCCGCAACGCCCCGGAAAGGCTCGTTCCCATCTCGCGGGATTGCTGTAGCAATGTTGAGAATGAGCGCACTTCGTCCAAACCTAACCGCTCAGAAAGTGATTTCATAGAGTCGTCAAGCGACCGGCCAGCACGCAGTTCAATCGTTAAAAGTTGAAGGTTTTGACTGAGCGACGGGTAGGTTTTGGTAATCTCGCGTGCAACACGCTCAATCGCCGCCTCAAGGCTCATGCCCGCGTCGGCGCACACAATCATCAAATCCATAAAGTCCGGAAAGCCGTTGCGATATTCCCGAAGCTTGTTTTTGGTAAGCTTCCAGAGAACGAGATTTGGCAAGAAATAACCAATGCCACCGCACCCGATGCCAATAGCCCAACGTCGCAATGTTGTATCATCACTATAATACAGCGAGACCAAAACCAGCCCCATTCCCAAGCCGACGATTAGGGTAATCACACGAATGGTCAGAAAAATGCCAGCAGCAGTAGGGTTGAGAAACCCCGCCTGCATTAGGCTAGCGCGAAGCTTCACAACTGATTCCGGATCTTGATTGGCGTAAAACGCCTGAGCCTTATCTTGCGCTTTCTTCAGAGCTTTGCTCGCTTTAGCAGGTTCGGCTTTTTTAACTTCGCCACCGATTTGCCCAATCCCGCCAATATCAATGCGCAGACGCTTTTGTACATCACCGCGCGTGGTACGTCCGTTAAGCACCGAGTAAATAACAATAATAAACCCAGTGACCATCATACCCGCGGC
>JANPBE010000237.1:0-3388 GCA_031430295.1 Phyllobacterium sp. | reverse complement strand
CCCAAGCCAAAAATGGCGAAGGTGGCAAATGCACCAGCGGCGGTTAAGTCAACTCCGGTAAAGGCAGCCGTTGCCGCTCCCGCGCCAAAGCCTGCTCCAGCGCCTAAGCTGCCAGATAATTTGTTGCTCATCAAAGGCATCGGTCCGGTCAATGATGCAAAGCTTCGTGCCCATGGGATAACCACCTTCAAAGAAATTGCTGCATGGAAGAAGGCCGATATTGTTACCGTTGAAAAATATCTGGAATTTGACGGCCGCATTGCCCGTGAGGACTGGATTGGCCAAGCAAAACTATTTGCCAAAGGCATAGGCCTACCAAAGCCCAAAGCACCAAAATCAGCCGCGACTAAGACTGGAGGGCGTAAATAATGTCCGCCACAAACACAAAAGAACCGCTACTGAAAATTCGCGGCGTCAATACTTTCTATGGCAACATTCAGGCGCTTCGTAACGTCGATATGGATGTCAACGAGGGCGAGATCGTAACGCTGATTGGTGCCAACGGCGCTGGTAAGTCTACCTTGATGATGACCATTTGCGGGAGCCCGCAGGCACGCAGCGGCAGTGTCACATTTGACGGCACGGAAATAACCCGCGTGCCGACACACCTAATCGCGCGTATGCGTATTGCTCAGTCGCCTGAAGGCCGCCGTATTTTTGGCCGCATGACAGTGCGGGAAAATCTACAAATGGGCGCAAGCCTTGATAATTTGGCACATTATGACGAAGACGTGCAGGAGATCTTCACGCTGTTCCCGCGCTTGAAAGAGCGTATTGACCAGCGCGGCGGCACGCTTTCCGGTGGCGAGCAACAGATGCTGTCCATTGGTCGCGCACTTATGGCCCGCCCAAAATTGCTTTTGCTCGATGAACCCTCGCTTGGTCTTGCGCCGCTCATCATCAAGCAAATTTTTGACGCCATCCGCGAACTAAACAAGACAAAGGGTCTCACTGTATTCCTAGTTGAGCAAAACGCGTTTGGCGCATTGAAGCTCGCATCGCGCGGCTATGTTATGGTCAATGGTGCCATCACTTTGAGTGGCTCCGGTCAGGAACTTTTGGCTAACCCCGAAGTCCGCGCAGCCTATCTCGAAGGCGGCCATTAGAGGAGATGAAATTATGATTGTTAGTTTTCTCAGCGGCACTTGGTTCTTTGGCATGTGGGTCTTTTTTGCGCTCGCTTGTTGCGCAAGCTGGCTTAGTGCCAAGGGCGTGGCAAAATCATGGAAACCAATGGCAGCATTCGCAGCCAATGCGCTTTTCTTGGCAGCCGCCGTGCGTTTCCTGCATTTTGCGCTCTACGGCGGCACAATGTTCAGCCTGACGGATTATATTCCGGACCTGATTGTTTTGGCCATTGTGGGCATCGTGGGCTATCGCTTCACCCGCACGAACCAAATGACCGCGCAATATCCGTGGCTTTATGAAAAAGCATCTCCGCTTTCATGGAAGGATCGCGGATAATTAATGTTAATGACGATTTGCACGGGTGACATGGTTTCCGATGTGTGAATCAGCGTGACATTTGCTGAGAAATCAGCAAAGTTTGGTCCCAAGCGGTAAAAATTACCGCCGGGGACCAATAAAAAGAACCCTCAAAAATAAACCCAATGGGAGTTTACACTATGAAGAAAACTTTGTTCTCGGGCGTTGCCCTTGCTGCAATAATGGCAGTCAGCGGCGCTTACGCTGGCGAGCTTCTGATCGGCGTTGCCGGTCCAATGACTGGTCCTAACGCCGCTTTCGGCGCACAAGAGCAAAAGGGTGCCGAGCAGGCAGCTGCCGACATCAATGCTGCTGGCGGCATCAATGGCGACATGATCAAGCTTGTAATTGGTGACGATGCTTCCGATCCAAAGCAGGGCATTTCCGTTGCCAACAAGTTTGTTGCTGATGGCGTTAAGTTCGTTATGGGCCACTTCAACTCTGGCGTATCCATCCCCGCTTCTGCAGTTTACGCAGAAAACGGCATCATGATGATCACACCTTCGGCTACAAACCCGAAGCTGACTGAATCAGGCCTCACCAACGTATTCCGTACTTGTGGTCGTGACGATCAACAGGGCGCGGTTGCTGGTCAGTATCTTGCTGCAACGTTCAAAGATGGCAAGATTGCCATGATCCACGACAAGACACCTTATGGTCAGGGTTTGTCGGAATTCACCAAGAAGTTCATGAATGAAGCCGGCACAACAGAAGTTATGTTCGAAGGCATCAACATCGGCGATAAGGACTTCTCAGCCCTCATCACCAAGATGAAAGATCAAGGCGTAACTGTTGTTCACTTTGGTGGCCTATTCCAGGAATTTGGTTTGCTCGTGCGTCAAGCCGCTGACCAAGGTCTCAAGGCAACATTCATGTCAGGTGATGGCATCATCTCCAACGAATTGGCATCCATTGCCGGCCCTGCAATCGAAGGCACTTTGATGACCTTCGGTCCAGATCCACGCAAGAATCCAGATGCTAAGGATTTGGTGGCTAAGTTTGTTGCCGCTGGTTTCGACCCAGAAGCTTACACACTTTACTCCTACTCAGCCATTCAGGTTATCGCTGCCGCCGCTGCTAAGGCCGGCTCGAATGATCCTGTGAAGGCTGCTGCTTCAGTTGTTGCTGCAAGCCCAATCAAGACTGCACTTGGCGATCTTACATATGATGCCAAAGGCGACAATGCTCGTCCAGACTTCGTCATCTATACATGGAAGAAGCAGGCTGACGGCACTTTCACATACGAACAGAATAAGTAATTTCTGTATTCCAATTTATTGGAACAAGACCGTCCGGAGCAATCCGGGCGGTTTTATTTTGCCTCTTTTTTGAGCAATGTTGCGATGCGGTCAAAACATTTGCACTGCAATAAATTTCTCGCTAAGGACTAGTCATAACAGTCTTCTTGGCGCGGGTCCGGAGTGCGGTCGAGCCAAATGTATAAGGGTTTGTCTGGTGAAGATTTCAAAGATTTTAGTCGCCAACCGTTCCGAAATTGCCATCCGCGTTTTCCGCGCAGCCAATGAGTTGGGCATTAAAACCGTTGCAATATGGGCGGAAGAGGACAAATTAGCGCTCCACCGCTTCAAAGCTGACGAAAGCTATCAGGTCGGCCGTGGACAACACCTTGCAAAAGATATGGGCCCGATTGAAAGTTACCTCTCAATCTCCGAAATCATTCGCGTTGCAAAATTGTCCGGCGCAGACGCCATCCATCCCGGCTATGGACTCCTGTCCGAGAGCCCTGAATTTGTGGACGCTTGTCTTGAAGCTGGCATCACCTTTATTGGCCCCTCGCCTGATACCATGCGCCGCCTTGGCAATAAGGTTGCCGCGCGTAATTTAGCCATATCAGTTGGTGTTCCGGTGATACCCGCCACGGACCCGCTGCCCGATGATATCA
>JANPBE010000236.1:0-3016 GCA_031430295.1 Phyllobacterium sp. | reverse complement strand
CAAAAGTGATTTGCGGGATGCGATAGGTGTTAAGTTTCATTCCGCCGCGCGAATTGGTTTTTGCGGGCAAAGTTTGCAAGATAGGTTGACAATGTCCGAACAGGATCAGGCCGAAGTCCGCTTAGCGTTGGCGCGTGTGAAACAAGACCATAATGATTTTAACGCCGCCATCGACGCGATGATCGCCATGGGCTGCGACCCGTTACAAATTCAGCGCATGAAGAAAAAGAAGCTCACGCTGAAAGACCGGATGACCCAGCTTGAGGATCAAGTGCTGCCGGATATCATGGCTTAGTATAGGATTGAAAACTTGATTTGGTGACCAACTGACGTGATTTTCTGCGCTTTCTGCGCTCACTCTTGCCAACGACGGCACAAGGCGTTAAATTTCCTTCATGACGAAGCTCGAACAAATCGAACGTGAAATTGAATTGCTGCCGCCAAAAGATATGCGCGCGCTGGCGACTTGGTTTGCTGAATTGCGCGAAAAGCTTTGGGACAGTGAAATTGAAGCAGGGTCGCCCGCACTAGATGCTTTGGCAATGCAGGCGCTTAAGGAGCATAGAGCGGGGAAAACGACACCGCTTGTGCGCCCGTGAAGCATTGCGCAGCCGCCTCGTTCTGGCAGATGTACGACGGTCTGCCAGCCTCCCTTCGCAGGCTTGCCGATAAAAATTTCAAATTGTTGGATTCAAATTCTGCGCATCCGTCATTAAATTTCAAACGTGTGGGAAAATACTGGTCTGCCCGCGTTGGACTTGAACATCGTGCTCTCGCTATCAAGGAAGGTGAAGATTTTCTTTGGTTCTGGATTGGTGAGCACGATCACTATGAGCGATTGATTAAGTAAACCGGTGAGGGTTCTATTGAAACACCCTAACCCGCCAACCTTGCAGCCCATAGCCAATTGCTCTATTGCGGCGGCTTATCTGTGCGGCGCATGTCTGACATGCCAAATTCGGGAAGCCTCATGACAAATCCTTCATTTGATGTAGCCATAATTATGGGTAGTCAGTCTGACTGGCCGACCATGCGCCATGCGGCGCAGACGCTGGATGCGCTAGGGGTTTCGCATGAGGATTTGATTATATCTGCGCATCGCACGCCGGAGCGGCTGTTTGACTTTGCGCGTGGTGCCAAGGGTAATGGTTATAAGGTGATTATCGCTGGCGCGGGCGGTGCGGCGCATTTGCCGGGGATGGCGGCTTCGATGACGATTTTGCCGGTGTTTGGTGTGCCGGTGGAATCCAAAGCGCTGTCTGGTCAGGACTCACTGTTGTCGATTGTGCAGATGCCGGGCGGTATTCCTGTCGGCACGCTGGCGATTGGCAAGGCTGGCGCTATCAACGCGGCGCTGTTGGCAGCGGCGGTACTGGCGCTTTCGGATGAGGCATTATCCGCCAAGCTAAGCGACTGGCGGGCGGCGCAGACGGCGGCGGTGGCGCTAAAGCCCGTGGATGAAGTCTAATGGGTTTGGCGTTTGGTTCGACAATTGGCATTCTTGGCGGCGGACAGCTGGCGCGGATGCTCGCCATGGCGGCGGCAAAGCTGGGTTATCGAACGGTTATTTTTGACCCCGATGCCAATGCCACTGCGGCACAAGTTGCCAATGAGCATGTAATTGCCACATACACCGACGAGGCGGCGCTGGCGGTGTTTGCCAAGCAATGCGATATCGTGACGTATGAGTTTGAAAATGTGCCGGTAGCGGCGGCGAAATTTATCAATGCACTGACCCCCGTACGCCCCGGCCCGCAGGCGCTGGAGGCCGCGCAAGACCGGCTGCGGGAAAAGAAGTTTCTCAATGAGGCGGGCATAGAGACGGCGGCGTTTGCAGTCGTCAACAGTGCGGCTGATTTAGAAGCGGCGCTGGCTAGCTTTGAAGGCAATGGCGTTCTGAAAACCCGTCGTATGGGCTATGATGGCAAGGGTCAGCAGGTTTTCAAAAATGCTGATCCGGTCAAGACTGATGATATATACGCGCAGTTTAACGCCGTGCCGCTGATCTTGGAGGGCTTTGTCTCCTTCGAACGGGAAATTTCCGTGATTGCCGCGCGGGGCTTAAATGGCGCTGTTGCTGTGTTTGATCCGGCAGAAAATGTTCACCGGGAGGGGATACTCTATACGTCCACCGTTCCGGCGAAAGCGTCGGCGGATACGCTGGCTCAAGCGCATAGGGCGGCGAAGGCTATTCTAGAGGCGCTTGAATATGTCGGCGTTATTGGTGTTGAATTTTTCGTCATGGCTAATGGCGGGTTAATTGCTAATGAGATTGCGCCGCGCGTGCATAACTCCGGCCATTGGACGGAGGCTGCCTGCGCCATTTCGCAGTTTGAGCAGCACATTAGGGCTGTTGCTGGCTTGCCGCTGGGCAATCCGGCGCGTCACAGCGACTGCGTAATGGAAAATCTTATCGGTGATGAGATTGACCGGATGGCGGAACTTTGCGCCGAGGCTCAGGTCGTGGTGCATCATTATGGCAAGACCGAAGTGCGGGCAGGCAGGAAAATGGGCCACTTTACCCAGCTAACCAAACTTTCCTCCTGAGATTCTGACGATTCACGGGGGTGGCGAGGTTGACATTACGGTCCGCCTTCGTCTATTCACCCCTCACTTTGCGGCGTTTTCAGTAATGCCTATTATGCTCCGCGCGGGCGAAACAGAACGGTTACTATTATGAAGATCAAGAATTCTCTGAAAGCGCTCCGCCTTCGTCACCGTGACAACCAATTGGTTCGTCGTAAGGGCCGCGTTTACATCATCAATAAGACAGCCCCTCGCTATAAAGCCCGTCAAGGCTGATAAAAGATCACTGTGAGCGCCGACTACAGCGATTTTATGCGCTTCCGGTGCTCACGTAATTTTTTTGGCGCATTTTCTTGACGCGAACCGCATACACTTCGCTTGAAAATGCTTTGATGTACGCTGCGCTCCGGTTCTCTAAAACCACTGTATTCGACTGATCGCAGAGACTTTTGGCTAGGTGTTCACGCGAAATTGCTATTGACCTAAAGCG
>JANPBE010000235.1:0-6877 GCA_031430295.1 Phyllobacterium sp. | reverse complement strand
TGCTGGCCATACTGAGCGCGCACTTGTGGATTCCATATCAATTGCAACTGCGGGCAGGCGAGTTTAATCCGTCGATTGTGTGATTTCAATCAGCTGATGCCTGAACACTTCCGTCGGCGTTTTATATCCAAGGCACTTTCTTGGGGTTCCGTTCAAGCGTTCGCAGATGGACATCATGGTGCGCGGCGGAAGCGACAGTAAATCTGTATCGCGTGGCAAGTAGCGTCGAACCCGTTTGTTCATGTTCTCAACCGAGCCTTTCTGCCATGGCGCCTGTGGATCACAAAACCAGGCTTTGGTGCCCAGGCCCGTTTCAAGCTGACGCCATGAAACAAACTCGAAACCACGATCAAACGTGATGCTTTGTCTGGCTGTATGGGGAAGGGGCGACAGCTCATTGATCAGCCGGTTCATGATCGGCTTTGATTGACGATCATTGTTTCTGAACAAGACCGTATAACGGCTCTTGCGCTCCACCAGAGTTGCAATGTTTGCCGGGCCATGTTCCCGGCGAAAGATCATCAAATCACCCTCCCAATGACCAAACTGGCTACGGTCATTGATGATTTCCGGCCAGTTTCGAATGGCCATAGTATCAGGGAAAACAAGGCCTCAGCCACGTCTGGCATGGCGCGGCTTGCGCTTGCGGCGACGCTCTGGCAGCAGGCGTGCCAGTTCCTGGGATTGGCCGTCTTGCGAGTAAAAATATTGATAGATCGTCTCGTGACAGATCCGGTGCTGCCTCTCAGGCGCCATCTTGAGTCGGCCAGCAATCTGCTCGGGAGACCGACCGGCTTGTAAACGATCAATAACGGTATGGCGCAACGCGGGATAGCGGCAAAGCTTGCGGTAAGACCGGCGACGATTTTCCGACAAACTTTGGGCAGTCACGTGCCAGTAGCCATCGGCCTGAGGAACTTCAGTGTCATGCCACCAATTCCTCTTGATCTCGCGATGTATGGTAGAGCGGCTACGGCCAAGGACATCTGCAATTTAAGCCAATCGCGCTTTGGTTTGTAACAGCTGAGCAAGCACTCGGCGTTCATCCAGTGACAGTTGCGTAAAACTACGGGTCATTCCATCCTCCTGAAAACAATCAGGGTTTAGCATTTGTTGCATTTGAAAATGGAATGTGCCCCCATTACACACTTTGTGGCGACCAAGTTAAAAAGTCCGATTGTGTGCAAAGTAGAAATGTCACTTCAGCAGTTGTATGGCTCAATGATCAGCCCCCGAGCTGACCGGCTGGGCGGGGTTGCAAGGGCAGGTCGGGGGCGGGCGGGTTGAAGCTCCCAACCTTGGTTTTGAGTGTTTGCTCGGCTGCTTGGATGCGGGAAATCGCCTCCTGCCGTCTTGCATTGACATGGCGGTCATTAACGAAGTCAGTTCTGCGACCCGGCTTTCGGCCCCGCAGCTTATAGCCTATCTTCTCACTGTTGGTCTTGATGTGTGGGGGCGCAGTTTTATCCTGCCGCGCCTTGATGTAAGCCAGCACATCGCTCAGGTGTTTGTTCTCGGTAATCGCCGCGTGTGTCACACGTTGGTCCTTGTCAAACACGCGATAGGGCAGACAATGGCCCTTCCAGCGTATGTCCAAACGGCCATCTGGAAAGGCATAAGTCTCGACATATCGGCCAACGAGCCCGCGCGTGACGTCGTTCTCTTCCAGCATGATGCGTTGCCGCTCATAATAAAATGTCAGCTGCGCACCGACATAGCGTTGTTCACGCTTGCACAATATCTCTTTAAGCCCATCGGGTGTTAAATTAACTGACCGGTGCAAGTCATCGGATCGGGCAGGGTGGATGGCAAATCGCGCAATGTAGCGTTTGTCGGCAGACGGCAATCAAAGCGCGAAAGCGGCATTTTTGCAATTACGGACCTCAAATCATTGATTTTTTGAGCTGTCAAAGTGGCTGCAGAAAATCACCACCGATCCTTACGGTTTCCTTACGCCATCGCATCATCTTCCGAATAGAAAACCAATGCTTGCAGGAGCTATTTGGTCATTCGAAACTTGGAAAAGGAATTGGATTATGGCTGATTTAGTTTTTGGCGGGCTTGGGCTCCTACTCATTGGTGTGATGTGCCTTTACGCCGTTGCGCTGGCCCGCGCTTAGGAGGCGATGATGTTTGAAGCAATCCTTGGACTTATCGTCGCCATTTGTCTTGGCATTTATCTCGTCATCACACTCATCAAGCCTGAACGCTTTTAAGCGCGGGGAGACATTTCATGACACTGAATGGTTGGTTACAAATCGGCCTCGTATTGGCGTTGGTTTTGATGACGCTCATACCGTTAGGCCGTTATATGGCGCGGATCTTCTCAGGTGAGAAGACATTTATGCACGTGATACTGCACCCGCTGGAACTCGGGATTTATCGTCTCGCAGGTGTAAATGAAACGCGGGAACAAGGCTGGCTCGGATACGCCATGGCCATGCTGGTCTTCAGCGGTTTGGGCTTCATCTCGCTTTACGCTATACTTCGGTTTCAGGCCTACCTGCCGTGGAATCCGCAAGGCTTCAGCGGCGTCGCACCGGATCTTGCGTTCAACACGTCCATCAGCTTTCTAACAAACACCAATTGGCAGTCCTATGTGGGCGAGACCACGATGAGCCATTTTTCGCAAATGGCCGGGCTTGCGGTTCATAACTTTCTCTCAGCCGCCACTGGAATTGCGCTCGCCATGGCAGTCACCCGTGCCTTTGCGCGATCCGGTTCGCAGACAATTGGCAATTTCTGGGTCGATATGACCCGCGCCACGCTTTATGTGCTGTTGCCGCTCTCCATAATAGTTGCGCTCGCTTTTGTGGTTCTTGGAATTCCGCAAACCTTGGTGGGTTCATTTGATGCGACTACATTGGAAGGTGTGAAACAGACCATCGCACTCGGGCCAATCGCCAGTCAGGAAGCGATTAAGCAACTTGGCACCAATGGCGGCGGTTTTCTAAACGTCAATTCCGCGCATCCGTTTGAAAACCCATCAGCGTTTTCGAACCTGCTTTCCATTTGGAGCATGTTGATTATCTCTGCTGCCTTGCCGATCACATTCGGGCGCATGGTGGGCTCAGAACGTCAAGGCTGGGCGATCATTTGCGCCATGACGATATTGCTTATTTCCGGTGTCGCTCTGGTCTATTACGCAGAAGCTGGCGGCAATCCACTTATCTCGGCATTGGGCGTTGATCCGACCTTGGGTAACATGGAAGGCAAGGAAGTGCGCTTCGGACAGGCGATGAGTGCGCTGTTCATCGCGGTCACGACTGGACTTTCCTGCGGTGCCGTTAATGCTATGCACGGTTCGCTCCTCCCGCTTGGCGGCCTTGTGCCGATGTTCCTCATTCAATTAGGCGAGGTGCTGCCAGGCGGCGTCGGTTCTGGCCTCTATGGCATGATTGTTTTCGCGGTTCTTTCCGTTTTTGTTGCCGGGCTTATGGTCGGGCGCACGCCGGAATTCTTGGGTAAAAAAATAGAGTCACGCGAAATCAAACTGGCGGTTCTTGCTGTACTGATACTGCCGCTTGTCATTCTTGGCTTCACCTCGATTGCCGCGATGTTGCCGGTTGCACTTGCCAGCCTTGCCAATGGCGGACCGCATGGATTGTCGGAATTGCTTTATGCCTATTCCTCTGCGGCGGGCAATAATGGCTCAGCCTTTGCGGGTCTCAGCGCCAACACGCCATGGTTCAACACGACGCTTGGCATCGCCATGGCGCTTGGCCGGTTTGCCTACGTGCTGCCGGTCCTTGCAATGGCGGGTTCAATTGCCGCCAAGACGCGCACAGCTGGATCAACAGGAACATTCCCGACCGACACACCGCTTTTTGTGGGTCTTCTCGTCGGTGTCATTTTGATCCTTGGCGGCCTGCAATTCTTTCCCGCTTTGGCCCTTGGCCCCATCGTCGAGCACGTTCTGATGCTCAGCGGTAAAACATTCTGAAGGAACGGATTATGTCTTCAAAAACCTTAACTGCGCCCGCATTGTTTGATTCCGGCATTCTTGTTGCCGCCATTCGTGGTGCCTTTCTGAAACTTGATCCGCGCACGCTTATGCGTAATCCGGTGATCTTCGTGACGGAGGTCGTTGCCGCACTGGTGACGTTTCTCTGGATCAGGGAACTGGTTCAGGGCACTGGCACACCGGGGTTCTCCGGCCAGATTGCGGCTTGGCTTTGGTTCACCGTGTTGTTTGCGACATTTGCGGAAGCCATTGCCGAAGGGCGTGGCAAAGCGCAAGCGGATAGTCTTCGCCAAAGCCGTAGCGATGTGCAGGCCAAGCGTTATGTTGATCGGGAAAATCTCAACGGTTCTTATGTGCCGGTCAATGCAATGCGCCTTGACCTTGGCGACGTGGTGCTTGTTGAAGCAGGCGATATTGTTCCGCTTGATGGAGAGATTATTGAGGGTGTTGCCGCTGTTAATGAGGCGGCGATCACCGGTGAATCTGCTCCTGTTATCCGGGAGGCGGGCGGCGACCGTTCTGCGGTAACAGGTGGAACCACAGTGCTGTCCGATTGGATCAAGGTTAAGATAACCGCCGCGCCCGGCTCCACCTTCATTGACCGGATGATTGCCTTGGTCGAAGGCGCGGAACGTCAAAAAACGCCTAACGAGCTTGCCTTGTCGGTTTTGTTGTCTGGCATGACGCTCATCTTCTTGATAGCCGTTGTCACACTCTGGGGTTTGGCGGGCTATTCAGGAACCGTTGTTTCGGTGGTGGTTCTGGTTGCGCTACTGGTGACGCTGATCCCGACGACCATCGGCGGGCTTTTATCGGCCATCGGTATCGCCGGGATGGACCGGCTGATACGGTTCAACGTGGTGGCAACGTCTGGCCGTGCTGTGGAGGCGGCAGGCGATGTAGACACGCTGCTTCTCGATAAGACCGGCACAATCACATTCGGCAATCGCATGGCGAGCGAGTTTATCGCGATGCCGGGTGTCAGCGAAAAGCAACTGGCTGAAGCCGTCCTTATGGCAAGCGCCGCTGACGAAACGCCGGAGGGACGTTCAATTGTTGCGCTCGCAAAGAGCCAATACCAGTTGAGCGATCCGGAATTTGGCAAGAAAAAACCGGTGATCGTGCCGTTCTCGGCGCAGACCCGACTATCTGGTGTGGATTTTGACGCGCGCTCAATCCGAAAGGGCGCCGTGGATTCCATCTTGCGTTTTGCCAATAATACCAAGGCACATGCGCCTATTGAGTTTCAGCAAGCAGTCGATCGCATTGCCCGCTCTGGCGGCACTCCCTTGGGTGTAGCCGAGAACGGCAAGCTGCTTGGCGTCATCCATTTGAAGGACATCATAAAGCCCAACATTAAGGAGCGTTTCGCGGCTTTACGGGCCATGGGTATCAAAACCGTTATGGTGACCGGTGACAATCCGGTGACTGCGGCGACCATTGCGTCAGAGGCTGGCGTTGATGATTTCCTTGCTGAGGCGACGCCTGAAGACAAGCTTGCATATATTCGCAACGAGCAAAAAGGCGGGCGACTGATTGCCATGTGCGGCGATGGCACAAACGATGCGCCTGCGCTCGCCCAAGCCGATGTGGGCGTTGCCATGCAGTCCGGCACGCAGGCAGCGCGTGAGGCAGGTAATATGGTTGACCTTGACTCAAACCCAACCAAACTCATTGAGATTGTCGAAATAGGTAAGCAATTGCTGATGACGCGTGGCTCGTTGACGACGTTTTCAATCGCTAATGATGTCGCCAAATATTTTGCCATTCTGCCGGCGCTATTTGTGGCGACCTATCCCGAGTTGGATGCGCTTAATTTGATGCGCCTAGGTTCGCCGCAATCTGCAATACTCTCGGCGGTCATCTTCAATGCGCTCATTATTGTTGCCCTTATCCCGCTTGCGCTGCGAGGGGTTACCTATCGCCCGGTCGGGGCGGCTGCGCTCTTGCGGCGTAACCTTCTCATCTATGGCCTTGGCGGCCTTGTCCTTCCGTTCATTGGCATCAAGATTATTGATCTTGCTGTCACGTCCCTTCATCTGGCTTAAGGAGAAAATCATGCTCCAGCACCTTCGCCCTGCATTCGTTCTGCTAACGCTTTTCACCCTCATTTTGGGCATTGGCTATCCATTGGCTATAACCGGTGTTTCGCAAGCGGTCCTTCCCCACGCTGCCAATGGTAGTCCAATTGTTTTGGATGGCGTGGTGGTCGGATCAGAACTGATCGGCCAGAATTTTACATCCGCTCGCTATTTCCACTCACGACCTTCGGCGACCGGCACACCTTATGATGCGGCCAATTCCTCCGGGTCCAACTTAGGCCCGCTGTCCCAAAAACTCAACGACCGGGTCAAGGCGGATATTGCCGCCCAGTCGCTGACTGGCGCTATACCTGCCGATGCCGTTGAAACCTCAGGTTCAGGTCTTGATCCACATATTTCTCCGGCTTACGCCTTCGCACAGGTAGCGCGCATCGCCCGCGAACGGAACCTTGCTGAAGCGCAAGTAATGGCCAAAGTTTCTGAATTCATAGAGGATCGGTTGCTGGGTATCGTTGGCGAGACAAGAGTCAACGTTCTCAAACTCAATATCGCTCTCGATACTCTGGCAATCAAATAGAGAAGATAGGTATAAATGGCGAAGGCTAAGCACGCCCGAGACACACGTCCCGATCCGGATGCGCTTCTTGCGCTTTACGATAGGGGGGCGCGCGGACGACTGAAGGTTTTCCTTGGTGCAGCCCCCGGTGTTGGCAAGACCTATTCCATGCTTCAGGGCGCGCGGCGTCTCAAAGACGCGGGCGTCGATGTGGTATTGGGTCTGGTCGAAACGCATGGTCGCACGGAAACCCTCGCACTTGTCGAAGGACTGGAAATACTGCCCCGTCGCGTACTTCAGTCTCGCGGCCGGGAT
>JANPBE010000234.1:0-5697 GCA_031430295.1 Phyllobacterium sp. | reverse complement strand
GCATCTGGCCCAGCAGCGCGTCCGCCGACCTTCAAAACGCGGCCCTCGGGAGTGCGGATAATGAGCGAGCCCTTAGGCAAACCAACCGCCGCCGACAGCGCAATTTTTGCCTTCGCAGGAAGGCCGCGCACAATCGATTTTAGGTTTTCATGGGTCACATGAATGGCGTCGCTGGTCTTCAGGAACACGTTATGGTCTTGTACGGTCATGCTAGTCTCCTGCCAATCGGGATGGCGTGTCGGCGATACTGAAAGCTTCTGGTGGCTTAGGACTGCTGTGGAATTTAGCGCCCTTCAACCATAAGCGAAGAGCTTCAAAATGAATTCCAGCGACAATTTTGAGGCCCAAAAATGGGATACGCAAAAGTGCTAAACTAAGTGTTTTATTTGTAAGCGGTTCGGCTTTGGCATGAATCGTTGCGGACAATAGAGGTCCGTTTTCATTGTGCTCCATGATGCGGAAATTTAAGTTCGCTGCTGGCGGCAATAGCCGAAAATCATAACGTGCTTTCATGCCAATAAATGGCGAAACATGGAACAATTTTGTTCGCGATTGGCGAAGGCCAGCTTCGGTCAGTTCGCCCTGTTCTACAGCGCAAACATACGCATGGCGCTCACCAAATGTATTACGCACCTCATAGATCATTGCGATCAATGCGTCACTCTCATCATAGCCGTAATACAAAGAAATCGGGTTGAACGCGTGGCCAAACATGCGCGGATAAGCAAGCAATTCCACGCGGGCAGGGCGCTTTATTCCTGCGTTTTGATAGAGTGTGTCAACGTAGGTGCGGATACCCTTGGTGGGGTCGCAAACACGTGCATCAATATGGTCTGCCTCGTAAAACGAAGCCACGTTGCGCTTGTTGATCGAGAACAATTGCGACGCTTTATTCGCTTCCTCTAGCCGGTCAATATCCAACAGCAGCGAGAAAACCTTATACTCAAAGCGGTGTCCAAACGGCTGCAATCGCGCATGCATCACCGTGCCGCTGTACAGCGTCGCAACCGATTTCGATGCTTGCATCGCCTGTGTCATTTCGCGGCCTCCACAAACCGCTTGATGCGCGATGAGGCCACCTCAAACGGGAGCTCTGCACCCAGAGCCACTGCCGCCTCCAATCCCGAGCGCAAGCCATCTTCATGGAAGCCATATCCGGTCCATGCACCCGCGAAATAAGTATGGTTATGTCCTTGAATCAACGATAATTTTTGTTGTGCATCAAGCGCTGCGGCATCAAACTGCGGATGCTCATATGACCATTCACCAAACACGGTTCCGGCCTTCGGTTCGCGCGGCGGATTGAGAGTGATGAACAGCGGTTTGGCATCATCTATGCCTTGCAATTTATTCATCCAATAGGTCACAGCCACTTCCGGCTCCGCATCATTATTTGAAGCACGTAAATAATTCCAAGCTGACCATGCCGCCTTGCGCTTAGGCATAAGAGAAGCATCACGGTGCAAAATAACGCGGTTGGGGCGATAGCTGATTGCAGCTAAAATGGCCCTCTCGTCCGCATTAGCGTCCGTCAAAATTCGCAACGCTTGATCCGAATGGCAGGCCAAAATCACAGCATCATATGCTTCAGTCGCACCACTGATATCGGTTATGTAGACCTGATTGTTTGACCGGTAAATCGTCCTTACTGCATTGTCCAAACGAACGCCGCCGCTGATGCCGGCTAGTAGCTTTTCTAGGTAGTTTTTACTGCCCCCTGTCACAGTGCGCCAGTTAGGCCGTTCATTGTGAATGAGGCGGTGGTTCTCAAAAAACGAAACAAAGGCGTCAGCGGGAAAGTCTAGCATTTTCACGCGCGGGGTGGACCAGATAGCCGCCGCCATCGGGATCAAATAGTCATCGCGAAATGTGCCTGAAAACTTGCGGAACGCAAGATAGCCGCCAATAGACTTGCCCTGCAAAACGCCAGCATCGCGGTCCGCCAAACACTGTTTATTAAAGCGCAAAACCTCGCGTAGCATCCATAAAAAAGACGGTGAAACCAAATTTCTTTTCTGGGCAAACAAAGAGGAATAGGATGTACCAGACCACTCCAACTTGCCATCATCAAGCGACATCGCAAAGCCCATATCTGACGCCTGCGTTTTCACGTTAAGATGCGCAAACAGCGCCGTCAGGTTAGGGTAGTTATGTTCGTTATAAACAATGAATCCGGTGTCCACTGCAATGTCTGTCCCGTCATAATCTATGGTGACCGTTGCCGTGTGACCGCCCGCTTTCGGCGCAGCTTCGTAAAGCGTGACGTGATTATCTCTGGACAACGCCCAAGCTACTGACGCACCTGAAATGCCGGAGCCGATAACTGCGATGCGCTTGCCGCCTGTATCCCTCACAACCATATTCATGCTGCACCTCTGGTCTCTTTATAAGCGTCTAAGGCACGATCCCTCGCCATGATGTGATCCACTATTGGCAGAGGATAGTGTGTGCCCAAACGAACGCCAACAGCGTCCATAATGTCACGCGGCGCATCCCATGGATGGTGCAAATATTTGAGCGGAACGTTCGCCAACTCCGGCACGAAGCGCTTCACGTAAACGCCGTCCGGATCAAACTTCTCTCCCTGCAAAATTGGATTAAAAATGCGGTAGTATGGAGCCGCATCCGCGCCTGAACCCGCCACCCACTGCCAACTTGCGGGATTGTTCGCAGGGCACGCGTCTACCAGCGTATCCCAAAACCAGCGCTCACCCTCGCGCCAGTCAATCATGAGATGCTTTATGAGGAACGAGGCCACAATCATACGCACACGATTATGCATCCAGCCAGTTTGCCACAACTCGCGCATTCCCGCATCAACTATGGGATAGCCGGTCTGGCCGGTCTGCCACGCCTTCAACTTGACGGGATCGGTAGCTCCCCACGGAAATGCATCAAACGAAGCATTGAAGTTGTCTGTTGCCAGTTTTGGAAAAAAGAAAAGCAAATGATGGGCAAATTCGCGCCAAGCCACTTCCTTGCGGAACACTTCAACATCGCGTGCAGGAGCATCGTCCACACTTCGCGACGCATGCCAAATTTGAAACGGAGTGATTTCGCCAAATGATAAATGCGGTGAGAGCTTAGAGGTGCTTGCCTCGCCCGGAATATTACGGTCGTCAGCATATCCACGCACCGGGCCATCGAGAAAAATCTCCAGCCGTTCCTGTGCGCCAATTTCGCCGGGTGTCCACTCGTTTTGCATTCCGCCTGCCCAATTTGGATGTGTCGGCAGAAGTTTCCAATCCTCCAACCGCTCACTGTCCAAACGTGCCGAGCCGTCATTTAGTTTCACCGGCGCTGCAATTGGCTCACGCGGCTCTGGCCCGGCGATTAGCGCCCGCCAGAACGGGGAATAAACTTTGAAAGGCGTTCCGCCGCCGGTCTTTATGCGCGTTGGCTCGTGCAAAAGCTGACCATCAAACGACTGCACCGCAATGCCGTTCAATTTCAGTTGTGATTTGATTTCAGTATCAACAGCAATCGCCGCCGGATCATAACGCCGGTTCCAAACCACAGTGTCCGCACCGGTTTCTGCAATTAGACCATCAAGCACAGTTTGCGCAGCACCACGCCTTAGCACCAAACGTGATCCGAGCGCCGCTAGCGATGTATCCAGCGCCACAAGTGAATGGTGCAGCCACCAGCGCTGCGCGCCACCTAGCGGGCGTAGTTGGCTGTTGTCGTCATATATGTAAACGCAAACGACTGGCGCACCGGCGGCCGCGCACAAGGCCAAATTATCACGCACGCGCAAATCACTGCGAAACCACACGATGATAGACTTATCACCCGCCGCTGACATATTCATAAATCCGTCCCCAAACCCCAAAGCTAACCTTAGACTTACGAACAGTGCGGGCAAGCGGATTGCCACCGCATAAAATAATCACAATATGACACAATCGTAGAAGTTTGAAAAAGTGGCTCCCCGAGCAAGATTCGAACTTGCGACCGATCGATTAACAGTCGATTGCTCTACCGCTGAGCTATCGAGGAACACCATGCGCTGAGCGCGCCGTGCCATTAGCAATGCTTTTCCAGTTTGCCAAGCCTAAAAACTCGAAACAAGCCTTAAAACTCGAAACAAGCCTTAAAACTAGAAACAAGCCTTAAAACTAGAAACTAAGCCTAAAATCTAGAAATCATCATCTACCGGCGATCTGTTGGGTTACCACTTGGAAAACCAGTCGGAAAATACCACAAAGGCGAGGCACATTTCAGGAATCGAACAGTGACAAACAATAATGAACAGCGTGAAGCACCCCAACGCCGAAAAATAAACATTTTGGGCCGCGATTTTCATTTACCCCAATCACGGGTATTAAGAATTTTTATCGGCATCGCGCTGATAATTGGTGGCATCCTTGGCTTTCTACCCATCCTTGGGTTTTGGATGATTCCGCTTGGATTCTTGGTGCTCAGCCAAGATATACCCGTTGTGCGCCGCCAAAGACGCAAGATCAGCCTCTGGTGGGGCCGCCGTAAGCAATCGCGCAAGCCATAATCTCGAAAATAACATTAACTTAATCGCATCCAAACGCTTGCCGCCCGTGAATCGCTCTGGTAACAGGCCCGTGATTGCGACGGGCAAAGTTGAGGCCTCGTGGCGGAGTGGTTACGCAGAGGACTGCAAATCCTTGCACCCCGGTTCGATTCCGGGCGAGGCCTCCAATACCCGGCGCAATCTAGTTCTTGAACCATTCGCCCGCACGGGGCATAGAAGGGTCAGAACACAAATCATTTGGAGTGAAGCTAACATGTCGCAATCCGATTTTCAGGCTCGCCGCGTGAAGATGGTCGATGGCCAATTACGTACAACAGACGTAACCAGCCATCCCGTACTGGATGCGTTTCTCGCCGTTCCGCGCGAATCATATGTCAGCGATGCCAAGCGCGAACTCGCGTATTTTGATATGGAAATAGCGGTAGCGCCGGGCCGGTATCTTATGGAGCCATCGCCGCTGGCAAAGCTCATCCAACTGGCTGATGTGCAATCCACAGACCGCGTATTAGATATTGGTACAGCGACTGGCTACGGCGCGGCGGTTCTCTCCAGTATCGGCGCAACGATAGTCGCGCTCGAAAGCAACGCCGAACTTGCCGATACCGCAAAGGCGAATCTCGCGGCCACAAACATAGCCAATGTCGAAGTTATGACAGGCGCTCTTACAGCAGGCGCAACTTCCAAAGGTCCGTTCAATGTGATTCTTATCGAAGGCGCAGTCTCGCAGGTGCCCAAAGCCCTGTTCGACCAGTTGGCCGACGGTGGGCGTTTGGTCGCAGTTGAGGGCGAGGGGCTGTCAGGCGTTGCGCGTTTATATGTCAAATCAGGTCAAATCGTCTCCGGACGCCGTGGTTTCAACCTTTCGGTCAAGCCGCTTCCCGGTTTTGAACTTGCGCCGCAATTCAGCCTATAATAAAGAGCGAACGTTCATTCTTGTTTTTCTTAAATACTTGCAATGAAACAAGCTTAGACTTATAGCTATGAACGTCGCTATTTGTGTCTTGTAAGTGTCGGTGCCGTGTCTCAATTGTGCCACGTCATTGTTAGAGCGAATTTTTGAAATACAAACACTGTTACATAAGGGATTGGTTGTGACCGCTATCCGCAAACTTTTTTCTACCACGCTGATCACCGCATCCATCCTTGTGACGCTCCCGAGCCTCTCTTTGGCTGAAACGCTTAATGGCGCA
>JANPBE010000233.1:0-8521 GCA_031430295.1 Phyllobacterium sp. | reverse complement strand
AATAAGTGGCGTGATGTTATCCACAGTGATGGGCAATCCTGTGGAAGTGCGTCCGTTGTTTATATCCAAGGCCAATACCGCCGCACAAATTATTTTGGTTGCGGTTATTTTGGGGCAATTGGCGCTCAAAGCGAGTTGGGATCAAATAAGCCAGCCGCTCATAATAATCGTAGCTATATTGACCGTGGCCTCAGCAATGGCCTATCTCGTGACAGGGTTGAGGCATATGGCGGATGATGACGAAAAAACCGGTTAAAGCTGAAGTAGCTGTAAAAATGTTGACGCCGCAAGTTGAGGCGAAAATCGCCAATGCGCAGGATATCACCAGCCAGATGTTCAAGCGTCAGGCGTTGTTCTGGACCGGCTCGCTGCTGGCCTTCGGATTTCTGTTGTGGCTGTTCAGCTCTATCTTGCTGCCCTTTGCTGTGGGCATGACGCTGGCCTATTTTCTCGACCCGGTGGCCGACAAGTTGGAGCGTCTGGGCCTTAGTAGGCTCTTATCGACACTTACGATTTTGCTGTCTTTCATTGTGCTTTTTATCGCGTTCATCATGCTGGTCGTTCCAATATTGGCCACGCAAATCGTCGATTTCAGCAGCAATGTCCCGACTTACATCGCACGCCTTCAAAGCCTTGCCACAGAGCAAAATCTGGCATGGCTGCATGATAAGCTTGGCATTGATGCAGCTTCCTTGCAAAAGAACATAGGCACAATTTTAAGCAGCGCCACATCTATTGGCACGACTGTTTTAACATCTCTCTGGACATCCGCAGGCACGGTTATCAATGTTGCCAGCCTGTTCGTCATCACGCCGGTCGTGGCTTTCTACACGCTGCTCGACTGGGATAATATGGTGGCCAAGGTGGATAGCTGGGTGCCGCGCGACCATGTTGAAACCGTGCGGGCAATTGGCAATGATGTCAACACGGCCATCGCTGGGTTCATTCGCGGGCAGGGCCTCGTGTGCATTATTCTGGGTGCAATGTATGCCACGGGGCTGATTATGACCGGATTGAATTTCGGTCTGCTAATCGGCATGGCCGCGGGACTAATGTCATTTATTCCCTACGTCGGGGCCATCATCGGGCTGAGCTTGGCGCTAATTGTTGCCATTGTGCAGTTTTGGCCGGATTGGGTCATGCTGGCCGCCGTGGGCGCGGTGTTTGTGGTTGGCCAATTTATTGAGGGCAACATCTTGTCTCCCAAGCTCGTAGGCGAGAGCATCGGGCTGCATCCGGTCTGGCTCATGTTTGCGCTGTTCGCTTTTGGCTCGCTCTTCGGTTTTGTCGGCTTGTTAATTGCCGTTCCGGCGTCCGCTGCCATTGGCGTTTTGGTACGCTTTGCGATTTCGCGCTATATGGCGTCGCCCCTGTATCACGGCCATGACGGGCATATTTCGTGAATAGCCAAGCCTCGGAACCTCGCCAAATCCCACTGGATTTAGCGCACACTACGGGCCTTTCACGCGATGAGCTGGTCGTATCAAAATCCAATGCGTCGGCTGTGAGCCTGATTGATAGCTGGCCGCAATGGCCCGCAAATTTTATGATTGTGGCAGGTCCACCCGGCTCCGGCAAAAGCCATCTGGCCAGCATTTGGGCCGCGAAGGCAGGTGCGACGCGGATAGCTGCTGGCGAACTTTCAACGGCATCCAGCGCGCTGGCGGCAGGGAAAAACGTGCTGATTGACGGCATTGGCGACACCGCGTTTGACGAGACAGCGCTGTTCCATCTTATCAATGCTGTGCGCCAAGATGGTGGCTCGCTGCTCGTCATGACGCGCATGTGGCCCTCGTCATGGAAGGTTGCCCTGCCGGATTTGCTGTCGCGCGTAAAATCCGCACCAACCATAGAAATTGCCGAGCCGGATGATTCGCTCCTGTCAGGCGTGATTATAAAACTCTTTGCAGACCGCCAGTTAATGGTTGACCCTAACGTGGTGAGTTATCTTGTCAGCCGCATCGAGCGTTCGCTTGCCACGGCCCAAAGCGTGGTGGAACGGCTGGATAAGGCGGCGCTGGAGAGCAAAAGCCGTATTACCAGACAATTGGCGGCAACCGTGCTGACGGAAATGGATCAAGGCCAGAAAACTCTGGAATTTTAATTGCTAAATAAAAATGCACACAAGCAGCGTTTTACCGTTGCAGGTGTGCTACGAACCATGTATTCGGACCTCGGTTTGTAAGAAACCACGGTACGGAGCGTAGCGCAGCCTGGTAGCGCACCTGATTTGGGATCAGGGGGTCGGAGGTTCGAATCCTCTCGCTCCGACCATTATTTTACAAGCCTGAAGCGTTTCTCAGCCTGATGGAACATTAGGCGCTTAAGGAAAACGCGACAAGAAAAGGTTGGAGCGCGGATTTGATTGCGTCAAATCGAAAAGCGCTCTAAGGCCAAATCTTTTAGGCGGAGCGCTTTCATGTCGGCCAGAATTTACAGCCCCACAAGAACTGCAATGCAATCCGGCAAGGGTAACACCGGCCTTTGGCTGTTGGAATTCGATCCGGCAACGCCTCGCACAGTCGAACCTCTGATGGGTTACACGTCTTCGTCTGATATGCTTAGCCAAGTGCATTTGAAGTTTGGCTCCAGCGAGGAAGCCATCGCCTACGCCACCAAGCATGGCATCGCATTTCGCGTTGAAGAGCCAAAAGAACCAAAGCGCCGCAGAGTTTCCTACACCGATAATTTCAAGTTCGACCGCCGCCAGCCTTGGACCCATTGAGGCTCAAAGCGTTCTGGCCCCGTAGCTCAGCTGGATAGAGCAACGGATTTCTAATCCGTCGGTCGCATGTTCGAATCATGCCGGGGTCGCCAAGGATTTCAAATGGATATTTCGCAAACCACCCTCTATGACCTTGCTTGGGCGATGCTCAAGACAGCGACGGTTGAACGGCGAAAGCCCTGCCATCTAGCAAATGTTGCTACGATTGGCCTCGACGGTCGCCCCAAGGTGCGCACAGTCGTGCTGCGCGATGCGGATATTTCTAACCACACCATCCGTTTTCACACTGATGCACGCTCTCAAAAGGTCAAAGAATTGGCGGCAAACGCCAATATCGAAGCACATTTTTACGATCAGCCTGCCAATATTCAAATCCGTGTTTCCGGCGTGGCCACCGTTCAAGCTACAGACCAGCCCATCGCACAACAAGCATGGCGCAAGGCACAGGCCATGAGCAAAGTTTGCTATCGTTTAGATGCTGGCCCCGGCAGCACGATAGAAAGTGGCGATGCGTATGGCTATCTGGCATATGAAAAAGGTGAAGCTGACCCCGCCGAACAGCAATTCAGAACGGTGACAATTAACGTAGATCGGTTAGAAGTCGTGATTTTGAAAGTTGATGCTAATCGCAGGGCGATATTTGAGATAAAAGACGGCAAGGTGAATGGCCGCTGGGTTGTGCCTTAAGAAATGGACCAATACTCTACCTCTACTTCTACCACTAACCAAACGCCGCTGCCAACCCACGCTCGATATCCGCCCGCAAATCAACCACATCTTCCAGACCAATCGAAAGCCGGATAACCGGGCCTTCTGATGGCACATTGGCGACGGTTCGGTCGCCGAGCCACACATGGACCGCAAGGCTCTCATAGCCGCCCCACGACCAGCCGAGGCCGAAGATGTGCAGGGCATCGAGGAAGGCATTGGCTTCAGTTTCTCCGCCGCCATTCAGTACGATTGAGAACAGACCGCTGGAGCCACAAAAGTCGCGCTTCCACAAATCATGGCCAGGAAATGACGGCAGTGCAGGGTGCAACACGCGGGCGACGCGGCTATCTGTTTCCAGCCACTCAGCCAACTCCAGCGCGCTTTTCTGATGCCGCTCAAGGCGCACACCCATGGTGCGAAGGCCGCGCAGGACTTGATAGGCATCATCGCCGCCAACACAAATACCAAGATCGCGCGTCGCATCCTTTAGCTTTTGTGCGCAGGCTTTCGTAGCCGAAATCGTGCCCATAAGAATATCTGAATGACCCGCCGGATACTTCGTCGCCGCATGAATCGAAATATCAACGCCATGGTCTAACGGTTTGAAAAACAACGGCGTTGCCCAAGTGTTGTCCATCATGACAATAGCGCCAGCCGCATGAGCAGCCTTGGCAATGGCGGGAATATCCTGCATTTCCAACGTATTGGAACCGGGAGACTCGGTGAATATCACCTTGGTATTCGGTTTAATGTAGGCGGTGATCCCCGCGCCAATGTCAGGCGAATAATAGTCCACTTCGATGCCAAGGCCCACAAGCATGTTGTTCGCAAAGCGGCGGGTGGGATGGTAGATCGAATCGACAATCAGTAAATGATCGCCGGTTTTCAAAAATGCCAGTAACGGCACAGTCACTGCCGCCAGTCCAGACGGCACGAGAACGGTGCATTCCGAACCCTCCAGCGCATCGATGGCGTCCGTAAGCGCATCTGTCGTCGGTGTGCCGTGAGTGCCGTAGGTATATTTTTGCCCCTGCGACTTCATCGTTTTGGCATCGGGAAACAACACCGTGGAGGCATGAACGACCGGCGGATTGACAAAGCCATGGTAACCTCGCGGGTCGTAACCTGTGTGCGCGAGCTTTGTATTGATACCTTGAGAAACGGTAGATTTGTTCACTTCGGATGTCATGTCTTGTCTCATATTGATTTGCCCTAATGCTTAAGCCAGTCGCGCGCGCGGTGCAATCGCCGCGGATTTGAAGCTATTAGTAAAAAGAAAAACCTGATTGTCGGCACATGCCAAAATCTGCATGGGAAATAGCAAAATCATCCCTTGACCAAAGCGTCAATATGCCATTCCATGCAAAATAAGAATGGGACCGCGCACAAAACCTGATTGATTGTATTCTGGTATTAGGCAACGCCCGAGAAGAATTTCGCTAATGGGAAAAGGGAACTGGAACATGATGAAATTTACTATTGCAGCATTGTCAGGCGTGGCGTTCGTTGCGCTCACAGCCGCATCCGCTGGCGCAACCACTTTGGCTGATGTGAAAACCAAGGGCTTCTTGCAATGTGGTGTTAACTCCGGTTTAGCCGGCTTTTCTGCACCGGATGACAAGGGCGAATGGACAGGTCTTGATGTGGATTTCTGCCGCGCAGTTGCTGCCGCAGTATTCGGTGATGGCACCAAAGTGAAGTTTACGCCTTTGTCCGCAAAGGAGCGTTTCACAGCATTGCAGTCCGGTGAAGTGGATTTGCTGGCCCGTAACACGACCTACACAATCAACCGTGATACAGCTCTTGGCCTGAACTTTGCCGCCATCAACTATTTTGATGGTCAGGGCTTCATGATCAACTCCAAGAAAATCACCGGCGTTAATTCAACATTGCAGCTATCCGGCGCGTCGATTTGCGTTCAGTCAGGCACGACGACAGAATTGAACTTGGCGGATTACTTCAAGGCCAACAAAATGGAATACAGCCCTGTTCTGTTTGAAAAGAACGAAGAAGTGAACGCTGCCTATGACAGCGGTCGCTGCGATGTTTTGACGACCGACCAATCCGGCCTGTATGCCACTCGCTTGTCCTTGGCAGCGCCGGACGATCATGTTGTGCTTCCGGAAATCATCTCGAAAGAGCCACTCGGACCTGCCGTTCGCCAAGGCGATGACCAATGGGGCGATATCGTCAAGTGGACGCATTATGCCATGCTAACAGCCGAAGAACTCGGCGTGACGAAGGCGAATCTTGAGGAGATGAAGGCTTCACCAAATCCGGAAATCGCACGTTTCCTTGGCACTGAAGTTGATACCAAGATTGGTACTGACTTGGGTCTCACCAATGATTGGGCCTACAACATCGTGAAGGCTGTAGGCAATTATGGCGAAAGCTTCGAGCGCAATGTTGGCGCAGGCAGCCCGCTGAAAATCGCCCGTGGCATCAATGCACTATGGTCGAAAGGCGGCCTTCAATACGCTCCGCCAATTCGCTAATCTGAATTTAAATTCAAAACAGGCGGCGTAGTGCCGCCTGTGACCCTGTCTTAGTTGTCTTTTTAAGGGGAGAATTTGATGTCAGTCAGTGAACTCCCTGAAAGCAGGGACAGCCGTTTATCATCATATTTTTACGATCCAAAAATCCGTGGCATCCTCTGGCAGGCGCTGCTGTTTATCGGTCTGTTATTCTTCGTTTGGTGGATCGTCGATAACACCATTGAAAATCTACGCCGCTCAAATATCGCGTCTGGATTCACATTTCTGAATGGTCGCGCGGGTTTTGACGTTTCGCAAGCGCCGATCGAGTTCACCAGCGACTCCACTTACATGCGCGCCCTCTACGTTGGCATCGTTAATACGCTGATCGTTTCAGCTGTTGGTATAGTGACGGCACTGGCTTTGGGTTTTATAGTTGGCGTCGGGCGTCTCTCGCGCAACTGGCTCGTTCGCAGTATCTCAACGGTGTATGTTGAGATATTCCGCAATATCCCTCCATTACTACAGATTTTCTTCTGGTATTTCGGCGTGCTTTCAGTTTTACCGCAGCCAAAGGAATCCATAAATATACCGTTTGGCGGATTTCTGAACAGCCGCGGTTTTTTCTTACCAAAACCCGTATGGGGCGACGGCGGTTGGCTTGTTCTAGCCGGTGTGCTGACTGGCATAGTTTTGAGCCTCTGCGTATGGCGCTGGTCGGCGAAACGTCAAAGTGATACCGGCCAACAATTCCCCGTTGGGCTAACCTCACTCGCGTTGATTATTGGTATGCCGCTGCTGGCCTTTGCGCTCTCGGGCTTTCCTTTGACCATTGAATATCCAAAACTCTCGACGTTCAATCTATCTGGCGGTTTTCAGGTCAAGCCAGAATTCATGGCGCTTTATTTTGCGCTCTCGATCTACACCGCCTCCTTTATTGCAGAGATCGTGCGCGGCGGCATCGTGGGCGTGGCGAAGGGACAAACGGAAGCTTCTGAAGCGCTAGGCCTTTCCCGTAATACCACTTTGAAGTTGGTCGTCATTCCGCAGGCTATGCGCATCATCATTCCACCACTGACGAGTCAGTTTTTAAATCTGACGAAAAACTCGTCTCTAGCCATCGCTATCGGCTATCCAGACCTTGTCGCAGTCGGTGGCACCATCCTGAACCAAACCGGCCAAGCCATTGAAATCGTCGCCGTCTGGATGTTGGTCTACTTGGGTATAAGCCTTGCGACATCGCTATTTATGAATTGGTTTAACGCCAAAATGGCCTTGGTGGAGCGCTGACGATGAGTGATAACCAAGCATTTGTTCGCACTGTAGATCATGAGGTTTTGCCACCGCCCTTTTCAAACAAAGGTCCGGTTGCGTGGGTGAGAAAGAATTTGCTCGCCACGCCGCTCGATGCGATTTTGACAATCCTAGCACTGCTATTCGTCGCGCTCTATTTCCCGCCGATGCTGCGCTGGTTATTTGTCGATGCGCAGTGGACCGGCACTGACCGCACTTTTTGCACCACCACAGTGCAGGGCGGTATCCAGCCCGATGGTTGGTCCGGCGCGTGCTGGGCGTTTGTCGGTGCAAAGTTCCAACAGTTCATGGTCGGGCGTTATCCGGTCGAAGAGCGCTGGCGCGTCCTGCTCACGATGGTCATTTTCATCGCACTCTTGGTGCCAATGGCCATGCCAAAATTGCCGCGAAAGGGGCTGAACGCGCTCCTTTTGTTTGCGGTCTTCCCGATTATCGCCTATTTTCTGATTGCAGGCGGGTACTTTGGCCTGCCGTTCGTGGAAACCCAGCTGTGGGGCGGCCTGTTGGTAACACTGGTTATTTCCTTCGTCGGCATTGCTGTTTCGTTGCCGTTTGGCATTTTGCTGGCGCTTGGCCGCCGGTCTAATATGCCGGTCATCAAAATGTTCTCGGTCATTTTCATCGAGGTCGTACGCGGCGTTCCGCTGGTTACTGTTCTCTTCATGGCCAGCGTAATGCTACCGCTGTTTCTGCCGCCCGGCGTAAGCTTCGATAAGTTGATGCGCGCGCTCATCGGCGTGGCGCTATTCGCCTCCGCTTACATGGCGGAGGTCGTGCGCGGTGGTTTGCAAGCCATTCCCAAGGGCCAGTCAGAGGGCGCGGATTCGCTTGGTTTGAGTTTTTGGCAAAAAATGTGGCTAATTGTTATGCCACAAGCCCTCAAATTGGTAATTCCGAGCATTGTGAACTCTTTCATATCGCTCTTTAAGGATACAAGTTTGGTTTACATTATTGGCATGTTTGATCTGCTGGGTATTGTGCGCCAAAACTTTTCTGATGCCTCTTGGTCATCACCATCGACGCCGAAAACTGGTTTGATTTTTGCGGCGTTCATATTTTGGGTTTTTTGCTTTTCAATGTCGCGCTACTCGCAATTTATGGAGCGTCGCCTTGAAACCGGACATAAGCGTTAGGAGCGACTAATTATGAGCAACACTGCCGCCGCGATAGAACCAGCCACCAATGCCGCCGTCGAGATGATTGGCGTACACAAATGGTATGGCGAGTTTCATGTTCTGAAAGACATTAATTTGAAGGTTGAAAAGGGCGAGCGCATCGTTGTGTGCGGTCCCTCTGG
>JANPBE010000232.1:0-10892 GCA_031430295.1 Phyllobacterium sp. | reverse complement strand
CCTGATGCTGATGATGTCTTGGAACTCGATTTGTTGCCGTCGTCTGATAAAGATGGGCCGATTACCACTACGGGAAGTCACGCAACAATTAGAACCACTTGGATTGCGGTATTTCCAGTTTTTTATAATAATCTTGACTGGCGTATCAATGATTGGAACAGTGAATCTGACTATTTTATTAATGAAGAAGGATCTTGTGCCGCAATAGGCTCGGCAATAGCCGGTGAGGTAGTGCCTTTTGAAACTAGTAGTTTGTACAAGATTAGGAAGGCCACGCTTAAACGCCTTTCGAGCTACTACACCGAAATAGGGCTTATGTCTGAAGAAGGGAATCCCTTTACTCCGGTAGCTAAACGACTGGCACGCCGTTATCAAATTACAGGCGGTGCTTTTAAGGCGTTTGAAATTGTTAGAGGCGAGGTAAGTAAAAGTACTGACGAAAAAAGTGGGCTCAATAGGGACGATGAAATACCCTTCTAAACCAGTTGTGGCGATTCAAATCTCCTTTGAAAATCACTTGTCTACATTCCGGCTCTGCGCTTGACCGGAATCACGGGTAGTGCGCGGAGTATTATGGACGCAAGCATTGCGGAGCGAGGCGCCCCCTTCTGTCCTGTCGGACATCTTCCCCGCGAGGGGGAAGATCACGCGCACGGCTTATCGCTGCTAGTTATTTGAATGAGTAGAAATGCCCACTGCAATCTATAATGTTGACGATTGGCGAAAGCCGTCGCGCAGGCTGATCTTCCCCCTCGCGGGGAAGATGTCCGACAGGACAGAAGGGGGCGCGACGGAGTGCGCTGTTTATCTCGCCCTTGGGGGGCGAGAAAGCAAAAACTTTGGTTTGGCCCTCGCCAAGCCTTAGTTTTTGCAAGAGCGGGGGTATCGTCTGCTCGGTTTTGGAGAGTTTATCCCCACGCTTCGTCATTCCGGGGCCGCGCAGCGGAACCCGCGAATCCAGAGATGGATAGGTCGTGAATGCACTCGTTTTTGGGCATTTAACTGTTTGATTTTCGTGTGATTTCGTCGGTATTGCACTTCACTTTCGCAATTCACGGCTCTGGATTCCGGGTTCCGCTGCGCGGCCCCGAAATGACGGACTTTTGGAATTTTTTATCCACACCCCAAAATCCTCACATACAATCGAGCCAGTTTGAATGAGGAAACAAAATGGACTGGCCGCTCGTCATAGATCGAAACCGCACTGCGCTCATGACTATTATCGTGGCGCTGATGGTTTCGCTAGGGCTGGTCAGCGGCGGGCGTTTGACGACCTTGCCGTTTTTTCTGTACCGCCGCGCCCTGCGTATTCTTCGCCCTGCGGAATCGGCACTTCGTCGGCTGATTATGATTGTGGCACACGAGATGGCTTTGCGCGGCATTAAATTGCGTCCTGCGCGACGCGACGGGCTGGCGGAGTTTCTTGTGTTTTCACGGCCCCACCCGCGTGATGAGCCAGCGCTACCCTCGTTCAATCTCATTGATCCGCTCAAGATATTCGGGCGTGAAGCGCCGGATGTGGACGGGTTTTATGCGGGCGAGGACTCAGACACACCAGTCAAAACGCCTGTCCCTGCTACCTCGCTAGGGTTGCGTATTCTGGCGCTGAAACACGCGCTGGAAAATCTGCCGCGCCACGCGAAGCGTCTTGCACGCTGGTACGAACAGCGGGATTTGGCCTATGCGCAAAACTTGGCCCACCGCTATTCGCCCATGCGCCCCGGCCCCGCGCCAGCCGCGCGTCGGCGCAATAGGGATGAAATCGACGAGGTTCTGCTCGAATGCCATTTGCTGGCAATTTATGCTGGCGAGCGGCAGGATAGTTCGTGAGGGATTATCAAAATTTCGGAGTTTGTGGCGCTGATCCCAATGGGGATCGGCGGGCTTTCGCGCGTCCAGATTTTGGTACAATCTACTTGACCCAAACGCCAACATATCGGCATTTCAAACCATGAGTGACGAATCGCCCACCAATGCTGCTGAATTTACGGTCTCCGAGATTTCCGGGGCGCTGAAGCGGTTGGTTGAGGATAGTTTTGGCAATGTGCGGGTGCGCGGCGAAATTTCCGGCTATCGCGGGCCGCATTCATCGGGCCACGCCTATTTTTCCTTGAAAGACGACAAAGCCCGCATTGAGGCTGTTGTCTGGCGTGGATCGTTTTCCAAGCTGAAATTCCAGCCGGAAGAAGGCATGGAAGTGATTGCCACGGGCAAGCTGACCACTTTTCCGGGCTCGTCGAAATATCAAATCGTCATTGAGCAAATGGAGCCTGCGGGCGCTGGCGCTCTGATGGCACTTTTGGATGAGCGCAAGCGGCGGCTTTCGGCAGAAGGGCTATTTGCAGCTGAGGCCAAGCAGCTTTTGCCGTTTATGCCGCGTGTTATTGGCGTCGTGACTTCGCCAACAGGCGCTGTCATTCGCGATATTATTCACCGTATCAATGATCGTTTTCCGCTGCATGTGCTCGTGTGGCCAGTACGGGTGCAGGGCGAAACCTGCGGACCGGAAGTGGCTAACGCAGTAGATGGCTTTAACGCTTTGGACAAAACCTTTCCGCGTCCTGATGTGATTATCGTGGCGCGTGGCGGCGGGTCGCTGGAGGATTTGTGGGGCTTTAACGATGAGATCGTGGTGCGGGCGGTGGCCAATTCGCTCATTCCGGTTATCTCGGCCGTGGGCCACGAAACCGACTGGACGCTGATTGATTTCGCCGCCGACGTGCGCGCACCAACGCCGACAGGGGCTGCCGAAATGGCGGTTCCCGTGCGGGCAGATTTGATTGCGCACGTGGCGGGACTTGGGGCACGGTTGGCAGGAGCGATATCGCGATTGTTTGAGCGCAAGCGTCAAGCTGTTCGTGCCGCGAGCCGGGCTTTGCCTTCGGTTGATATGCTCATGGCGCTGCCGCGTCGCCGGTTTGATGAGGCCGTGACGCGGCTGGAGCGCGGGCTTGCTAGTGGCGTTCACATTAAGCGGTTGCGTTTTAGCGGTGGTGCAGGTGCACGGCTGCAACCTGAGTTGCTTCATCGCGTGATCGAGCGGCGGGCGCAGACTTTAACGCAATTTGGCGAGCGTATTGATCGCGGCATCGATGCTTCCCGTGCCAAGAAAGTGCAGCGATTTGACAGGGTTGCGGTGCGGATAACGCCAACGGCGTTGACCTCAAAAGTGCAACTTGGCAGGCAGCGAAGTGTTGACCTTATGCTGCGGGCAGAACGCGCACTCGGCTCGCGGCTCATTCGTGGTAATGAACGGCTGCAATCGGTATGGCGGCTGGCGCAGGGGCTTAGTCACGAGCGCATTTTGGAGCGCGGTTTCGCTTTGGTGCGCGACGAAAATGGCACAATGGTGCGCTCAAAAGCTAAAATCGCATCTGGTCAGCACCTGTCATTGCAGTTTTTGGATGGACAAGTTTCAGTGCAGGAAACATCTGCTCCCGCTGCGCCGAAACCAAAAATAAAGTCAGCATCACCGACGCAGGGGGCATTGTTTTGAAATTGGCATTAAAAGGAGAAATGGTACGATTGGGCGGGTTCGAACCGTCGACCTCCGGATCCACAATCCGGCGCTCTAACCAACTGAGCTACAATCGCATAGTGTCTGTTTTGACAGTCTATTGCTTGGCAATATCAGCGCTGCATAAGGTCTAACGCCAAAATTTGCAAGCTTCCAATTGTCCATTTTCATAACAAAAAGGCCATGCGGGAGGGCATGGCCTTCATGATGTGCCGGGCAATTAACGAACCCGGGCTTGACTGGCATTATCTGTGGGAGGGACAGACCATGCCAGCAACTAAAGCAACAAGGCTAATTAAGCAGCCTTGAATTCCTTAGTAACTTTTTCGAATGCTGCCTTAACCGGTGCAGCAGCCTTTTCAGCAGCCTTAGTGGAAATGTCCTGCAATTCTTTTGCTTGAGCGGTTACAGTTTCGGCTTGTTTGCGGAAGAACGAAGTCTGCAATTCAACGAAATCGGAGATTGACTTCACGCCAACCAAAGCTTCGAGGTGTGCAAGGCCAGTTTCTGTGTTGGCGCGAAGAGCTGAAATCGCCTTCAACGAAACTTCAGAAGCAGCGGACTGTGCAGTCTTGAATGTGTCTTCAACAGTCTTCTGAGCATCTTCAGTGGCTGTCTTCATCTTGGCATATGCGTCTTTGGACTGGGCGATGCCCTTGTCGGCGAAATCGCGGAACTGCTCAGTTGCCTTTGAAGCATCAAAAGTTGGCATTGCGAAAGCATCGGATTCTGTCTTTGGTGTCTTTGACATGGAAAGCTCCTTATGGCGGCGTTTCATTCCGCGTTGTTCATCTTGTCCCTGATATAGGATAGTTTATTGTGCATTGCAACATAATTTTGCACTGCACAATATTTTGCTTATTAACTACCTCACGCGAAACGATGCAGGTTGGACTTGTCATGCATGGACGAGCGAGCCAAAACCTTTTATTAATAGATTATTAAGGTTTTAAGTGAGAAGCGTGAATTTATGAGTTCGGGGTCTTATCCTTTCATTGATTTGGCCGTTTTAGACGGAATGCGTGAGCGTTTGTGCGCGGGCGAGCCCGTTGTGCTGCTCGATGATACGCTTGACACAGTACTGCTTGCCAATGGCAGCGGTGCACGACTTCTTGGCTTTTCCAGCCCATTTGATCTTGTTGGCAACGACCCTGAGCTTGGCATCAGCGCCCGGCGACAAATCAATTCGTTGCAGCTTTTTAATTCTGTTGGCAGCACAGGCAGCTTGGCGCTTCGTCTGGTCAGCGGCGTTGAAAGCCGCATGGTAATGGCAAAGCTCTCATCCATCGCTCTGCCGGATGGCGAGATGGGTCTGGTGCTTTCGACTGCGATTGAGAATAATGACATTAATAATGCCATTGACGGGCTGGCAGGAGATGGCACTCACGCGGCTGTTTTGGATGGCGAGGGTTCGCTTATCGGTGCCAGCGACGATTTTGAGCGTCTTGGCATTTCGCAGTTTGATTTAGCAACTTTGGTGCGTGATACATCCCGCGAAAGCGACCGGATGGTAAAGCGCCGTTTGCGCGTCGGTGCGCGTAATATTCCTGTTGGCATTGGCCAGCTTTCCGACGAACCTGCTCGCTATATTGTGCTGGCCATCGGCGATGTCGAGCAAGATACGACTCCGTTGGCTGAGGGAAATGAAATTTCGACTGTGAATGTCGCCGCAGTGGCTCCCATAGTTGATGCAAGGCCAGAGTTATACATCGCGCAAAAAGAGGCGGTATTTGATGTCCCAAATGAGCAAGCTGCAACGCCAGCACTGCTGGACGAAGCGCCTTTTGCTGCCAACTTTACCTATGATTCAGAAGCTACACCCACACGATTTGTTTGGAAAATTGACGGTGCGGGCTTTTTCAATTTTGTCTCACCCGAATTTGGCTCTGCTGTCGGTCCACATGCGGCAGACATCGTTGGGCGGACATTTCGCGAAGTCGCCCAGGTCTTTGGCCTAGATCCAAGCGCTGAAATTACAGACCTTTTAGAACGCCACGATACATGGTCAGGACGCAGCGTATTTTGGCCTATTGAGGGCACAGACCTTCGTGCGCCTGTCGATTTGGCGGCATTGCCTGTTTATGACCGCGAACGCAGGTTTGAAGGGTTTCGCGGCTTTGGTATAGTGCGACTAGCCGATGCAGTTATTGATCCTGAAGCGATTGGACTGGCGCTAGCAAAACCGGCGGCAGCGCAGCCGCTTCCAGAGGTCACGGCCATCACTTCCAGCGAAGTTGCCGCCGAGTCGACACTTTCGACAAACCATATTGATTTTAGTTCAGATTTGGACGGCCCGAATACCGTAACCGATGTACCTATTGTGGTCGTTCATGACTTGATTGATGATGTTGACGATGAATTTGAGAGCGACCCATGGCAAGGCGAAGTGCCTGCGTTGGAAATTGCTCCCCCGCCTACACCTGCGCCACTCGATCAAAATATCATTCGCTTGGAAGAGCGGCGTGCGACGCGCGAACGAGCAAATGATGTCGGCGATGAAGGCTCACTTTCACCCGTAGAGCGCAATGCATTTCGGGAAATTGCCGAGCGCCTGCGCCGCGATGGGTTAATTACACCGGAACCAATTGTGCAGGATGATGAACCTGCCCTGCATGTCAGTGAACTGGCTTTCACGAAGAGCGCCCCTGAAAATGCGCAATCTGACGAAGATGTGTCTGTCGTTTCTGATTTCGCCTACGCGCAGGCCGATGGCGGAGAGTACGATATTATTCCAGAAGAGCTCGGCGATCTTGCCAAAATCGATGGCGCTGACGCTCAAGACTTTGCTCCAGATAACATAGTTGAAGAAAGCGACGTTCCAGACGAGGTAAACATTCATTCGTCAGATGATGCCTCGATGTTGCAGAGCGACGATGTTGAATTATCCGATGCGTTCGCGGATGAAACTTCGCTTGCGCAGACAAATCCTGTTGATGAAGCGCCGATACTATCGCGGCTGCCAATCCCGATTTTGGTACACAATGGCGATGAACTTTTGTTCGCTAATCAGGCGTTTTTCGACATTACAGGCTATCGCTCACTTGGCGATTTGCGGGATGCGGGCGGCCTTGAGCATCTTTTCCGGCCTGGCATTGATGATGGCGAAACGCCGGGGGCATCGAATTCTGTTTTGCGAACAGCATATGGAACGGATGTTCCCGTGCGGGCGCATTTGCATTCAGTGGCGTGGAAAGGCGGCCATGCGCTGCTGCTTTCGATGCGGCAAGTTGATGCCACTGCAACTGCGCCTTCGAGCGATGTTACCGACCTTAAGCAGGAAGTCGCTGAGCTTTCGTCTGTATTAGAAACAGCAACAGATGGCGTGATTTTCGTCAATAATGACTATACCATTCGCGATATCAACCAATCCGCCGAAGCGCTGTTCGGTTTTGACCCGGCGATGGTTGTTGGCAAGCCTTTCACGCAGCTTTTTGCGGTTGAAAGCCAGCGTATTGCATCCGATTATCTGTCCAATCTCAATGGAACTGGTGTTGCAAGCCTGATGAATGACGGGCGCGAGGTGATTGGCCGTGAGGCGCATGGGCGGTTTATTCCACTGTTTATGACTATCGGACGTTTGGCCGGAGCAAACGGTTATTGCGCGGTGTTGCGCGATATTACTCAGTGGAAGCGCGCTGAAGAAGAATTGAATGCAGCGCGGCGGGCCGCAGAACATGCGTCAACGCAAAAATCGGAATTTTTGGCCCGTGTGAGTCATGAAATCCGTACGCCTTTAAACGCAATTATCGGATTTTCCGATTTGATGACCGAAGAGCGTTTCGGGCCTGTGGGTAATTTGCGCTACTTGGACTATCTCAAGGACATTAACCGTTCTGGCCGTCATGTGTTGGATTTGGTCAATGATCTTTTGGACATTTCCAAGATCGAGGCTGGCCAGCAGGAGATGGATTTCGAGGCTGTTTCGCTCAACGAGGCGCTTTCTGAAGCCGTTTCGATGATGCAGCCGCAGGCTAACCGCGAGAGGGTTATCATTCGATCGAGCTTCGCGTCAGAGCTTCCTGAAGTGGTGGCGGACTTGCGCTCCATTAAGCAAATTGCGCTTAATTTGCTCTCTAATGCTGTGCGTTATACTGGTGCAGGGGGGCAGGTCATCATCTCCACATCTTATGAGCTGACCGGTGGTGTGGTCGTTCGGGTGCGTGATACTGGCGTCGGTATGAGCGCTCAAGAAATTGAGCAGGCGATGAAGCCATTCAAGCAAATCAATGCCTTAAAGCGCGAGCGCGGCGATGGAACGGGGCTTGGCTTGCCACTGACCAAGGCGATGGTAGAGGCAAACCGTGCCGCATTCATTATCAGCTCAACGCCTGGTCAAGGCACACTGGTGGAAATTACGTTTCCATCGACCCGCGTGCTTGCCGACTAAGATTGAACCATTCTAATCAAGCGCAGATTTAACGAATGTCATGTTGACGGCCTGTTGGTGGCTGAATAGGCATAGCTGAGCGGTGCGCTGCACTTTCCCCGGGGCCTTGAACCTCGATGGTATGGAGACTAAAATGACCTTGAGCTATCGCGCCCTTGTGCGCCCTTTATTTGCTTCCCTCACATTGCTTTCAACATTTGGCACGGCGTCTGCAGAAGACGTGGTGAATGTTTATTCCTACCGCCAGCCGCCGCTTATTGCGCCTGTGTTGGAGGCGTTTACGAAGAAAACCGGCATTAAGACAAATGTGCTTTTCTTAGACAAGGGCCTGCAGGAGCGTATTGCGGCTGAGGGTGAAAACTCACCTGCCGATGTTATATTGACAGTGGACATCGCCCGCCTGACCGCAATTGCTGAAAAAGGCGTGACGCAGCCAGTTGTTGACGAAAAAATCAACGCGGCAATTCCGGCGGAATATCGTGATCCGGCGGGCAATTGGTTTGGGCTGACCAAACGCGCACGTATTGTGTATGCCTCAAAAGACCGCGTGGCGCAGAACGAAATTACGTATGCCGAACTTGCCGACCCTAAATGGAAGGGCAAAATATGTACCCGTTCCGGCCAGCATGATTATAATCTGGCTTTGTTATCCTCGATTATTGCTCATGAGGGTGCGGAAAAAGCAGAGGCGTGGTTGACTGGACTAAAGGCTAATTTGGCCCGCAAGCCTGAAGGCAGCGACTATGACCAAGCTAAGGCAATCTTTGCCGGTGAGTGTGATTTGGCGCTGGGTAACACCTATTACATCGGCCAGATGATTAGTAACACCAAGGAGCCAGAACAGCAGCAATGGGCGGCGTCAATTAAGCTCTTGTTCCCGAATTCTGCGGCGAGCGACCGTGGCAGCCACGTCAACGTTTCTGGCATGGCGATGGCAAAGTATGCACCAGACAAAGTGCAGGCTTTGGCATTGATGGAGTTTCTGGCAGGGCCGGAAGCGCAGAAAATTTATGCTGAACAAGTGTTTGAGTATCCGATTGACCCAAATGTAGCTCCCTCTGCGTTGGTTGCGGCATGGGGCCCACTGCATGGCGATAGCTTGCCACTAGCAGACATTGCAAAGAACCGAAAACTGGCATCCGAAATGGTGGACAAAGTCGGCTACGACGATGGTCCGGGTAATTGAGATGCAAATTTTGAATGTTGAAACAGGGGGATACTTATAAGTGTGCGCCTGTTATCATTTGTCTTTGAACTGACTAAAATAGACCATGTCTGAATTGACCTCACTTCCAACTCTGCCAGTGATGCGCGCGCGCCGTCATCCGCTTCTGATCGGCACTGTTGCGCTAATCGTAGCGGTTATGGTGTTGCCAATTGTTTCGCTGCTGGTTCTATCGGCAACGAGTGACACTTCAGAAATTGCGGACCTTTTCACAACAGTGCTGCCAAGCTCACTTAAGACCACAGTGCAATTAATGTTGATCGTCGGCGCGCTGACTTCGGCTATCGGCGTGGTGAGTGCTTATCTCATCATCACTTATGAGTTTCCCTTTCGCCGTACACTCTCTTGGATGCTTGTGCTTCCAGTAGCTGTGCCTGCCTATATCGCCTCCTATTGTTTCGTTGATTTCTTGACCTTTGCCGGACCTGTGCAAACGGCGTTGCGCGGGATTATGGGCTATAAAACGCATAGCGATTATTGGTTTCCGGACATTCGCTCAGTCTGGGGCGCCGGGTTTATTCTCGCCTCTGTGCTTTACCCATATGTCTATCTCACAAGTCGCGTGGTTTTCCTTATGCAGGGTCGCAATGCTGCGGATGTGGCCCGCTCGCTTGGTGCATCGCGGGCTCGGGTGTTTTTTCAGGTGCTGTTGCCAATGGCGAGACCTGCGATTGCGGCAGGTGTGGCGCTGGCGCTGATGGAGACGCTCAACGACATTGGTGCGGTAGAATATCTTGGCGTTAAGACGCTGACATTCTCAATTTATAACACATGGCTGGGACGTGGCAGTATCGGCGGCGCGGCGCAATTGGCACTCATTATGCTCGTTCTGGTGTTAGCATTGCTTTGGGTGGAGACATACGCGAGGCGGCAACTGCGCTTTAATGCCGGTCGAGCCAGCCATATTTTGGCAACGACATCTCGCCAAAAATTGCGGGGTTTTTACGCGTGGTTGGCGATGCTAGCCTGCACTCTGCCTATAGTTATCGGCTTTGGCATTCCGTTCCTTGTGCTGTTGCGTTTCGCTGTCAAACGTCTGGATCAACTTGCTTCGCCGGAATTCCACGCAGCGCTTGCCACCAGCATCTATGTCGGATCTGTTACCGCCATTGTTACTGTCGGCCTCAGCCTTTTTTTGCTACACGTTGGGCGGATGATGGTGCTTCACCGTTGGCATATGTTAGTAAAATTAGCGACCAGCGGCTATGCGATGCCCGGTACGGTGCTTGGCCTTGGGCTATTATTTGCGCTGACAACGGCCGATGGCTGGCTAAATGACATCTCTCGTGCGCTGGCGGGTGTGCCGGTGGGTCTGGTTCTATCCGGGTCCGCATTTGCCGTGATTTTGGCCGCTACGATACGATTTATGGCCGTGGCAGGTTCGACTTTGGGATCTGCCTTGCAAAAATTACCACCAAACTTGGACCATGCCGCGCGCAATCTTGGACGTGGTCCGTGGAATGCCAGCCGGACCATCATGCTTCCGTTGCTGCAACCAGCCATACAAACAGGCTTGGTCTTGGTATTTGTTGATACAATAAAGGAACTCTCTTCGACCATTTTGCTGCGTCCGCTTGGGTTCAACAGCTTGGCGACACTTGTCTATGAAGATGCATCACGCGCCGCAGTGGCAGATGGATCTGTCGCTGCGCTTGCGATTGTGGTCACCAGCCTAGTGCCGGTATTTATCTTATCGCGTGCATTGGCAGCAGACAGGCACAGTTAAAAAAATGGCGCCGGAATTAACCGGCGCCTATAAATAA
>JANPBE010000231.1:0-7966 GCA_031430295.1 Phyllobacterium sp. | reverse complement strand
GCAATGCCGGTGCCGGGCGCGTTGGCAATGGTGATGTTGCCTGCACGATAGACATCCATAATGCCGGCAACGCCCAGACGTGAGGCAGGGTTAAACGTTAGGGGGTCGAGATAGTCATCATCAATGCGCCGGTACAGCACGTCAATGTGGCGGTAGCCCTCGGTGGTGCGCATGGCAATTTTGCCATTCATAACCCGCAGATCTGAGCCTTCCACCAACTCCACGCCCATTTGGTCGGCCAAAAATGCGTGTTCAAAATAGGCGGAATTGTAACTGCCCGGCGTCAGCACCGCGATAGTCGGCTTGCCCTCGCAGTTTTGCGGCTTCACTTTTTCTAATGAGCTGCGCAGCAGTTTTGGATAGTCTTCAATCGGCTGCACTTTGATTTTCTTGAACAGCTCTGGAAATAATTGCAGCATTGTTTCGCGGTTTTCCAACATGTAGGAAACACCGGAAGGCGTGCGGGCATTGTCTTCCAAAACGTAAAATTCATTTTCGGCAGTGCGCACAATGTCGATGCCGATGATGTGGGTGTAAACTCCCGAAGGCGGGCGGAAGCCCACCATCTCTGGCAAAAATGCTGCGTTGTTGGCGATGAGATCGACCGGAATTCGTCCGGCCTTCAAAATTTCTTGGCGGTGATAAATATCATCAAGGAAGGCGTTTATTGCCAAAACCCGCTGCTCAATGCCTTGGGCCAAACGACGCCATTCTTGGCCTGATATGACGCGGGGAACAATATCAAAAGGGATCAGCCGCTCGTCAGCCTCGGTGTCGCCATAGACGGCAAACGTAATGCCTGTGCGGCGAAACACGCTTTCCGCGTCTGCCGCTTTTTGAAGTAGGTGCGCGTTGGCTTGGCCACCCATCCAATTCGAATATTCCGCATATGGTTGTCTCACACCATTTGCGCCGGAAAGCATTTCGTCGAAGGCTTTTGTTTTGCTCATATTTTTACCCCATATGAACAGTGCAACGCAAAAACCCATTCTTGCAAGCGTTTTTCGCTTCGCCGGGTGATGTTTTTTAGGCAATAATTTGTGGCGCTGCGCAGATGCCTAAAGGTTTACCAATCCTTTATGCAGATGCCAGTATTTTAGGCGGTCCTTATAATCGGATGTTTATTCTTTTTTGCTAACTTAACGGTACAAGTTGAATGAGGCTCAGATTAAATGACAATTCGCCCCCTGATGAAGCGGTTCTTGACGGAAAAGTCGGGACATTTTGCGATAATGTTTTCGCTGGCACTTTTCCCGATTTTAGCCGGGGTCGGTATGGCGATAGATTACAGCCGCTTGTCGCAGGCCAACGTTCGCCTGAAAGACTCAACGGATGCCGCCACTTTTTTCGCGTCAAAATATTATCGGGAAAAGGGCACATTGCCATCACTCGCTGAAACAACAGATTTTCTTGATGCGAACTTTGCTGCCAGCGGACTTGACGGCGCACCAGTTATTGACTCACTGACTATAAATGGATCGGTCATTCATATTAAGTCGCACTTGGTAAACCCGACTATGATTATGGGCATCTTCGGGCAGTCCACCCACACGCTTACAGCCGATGCCGGTGTTACATCCGATCAGGATCAGCCAATTGAAATTGCGATGGTGTTGGATACGACCTATTCAATGACGGCGCCATCTGGCGCCACTGCTGGGCAGATTGATCCAGAAGGCACATATTTACCGCCTGGCACGACTGATATTGATCGTATCACCGCGCTGAAGGTTGCCGCGCTTAAGTTTAATGCTGTGCTGTTTGCAGATGCGGCCGCCAGCACGCAACGTCGCGTTTCGATTGTTCCGTTTTCGCGCTATGTGAATGTTGGTCTTGGTCGTAGAAATGAACCGTGGATGAGTGTTCCTGCTGATACGCCAAGTACCGGTCAAATGTGCGGCCAACCCTATTATCCAGTTGTGAATTGGGTAAATTGTCATCCTGCTAGTTACACATATGATGGTGTCCCGGTAACCTACCAAGCGTGCGATCCTGTGTATGGCACAACGCTGCAAACAGATTGTTGGCCGACAAGCGCCGGGCTAACGTGGCACGGCTGTGTGGGCTCGCGTAATGCGCCTGACAATTTGGCTGATAAGTATAATGGTAAGAAATTCCCCGGCATAATGGATGCTACGACGTATTCCTCTTGCGGTGCGGAAGTATTGCCGCTTACCAATGATAGGGATGTGATCGCGACGAAAATTAGCTCGCTCTATCCGCAAGAAACCACGTATATTCCCGAGGGCGTGATGTGGGGCTGGCGAATGTTGACCCATAGCGCGCCATTTACAGAGGCCAAAGACCCGACCTCGTCCAAACCGGTGAAGAAGGTGATGGTTTTGATGACCGATGGTGAAAACCAGAATTCGGCAGATTTGCCTTCTAATCCCACCCACAATGGCTCCGACCTTACGCAGGCGAATATGTGGACAAGTGAAGCCTGCACCAAAGCAAAGGCTGACGGTATTGAAATCTATTCCGTTACTTTTGGCGATGATGTTTCAAATACATCCAAGCAGATGATTAGCGACTGTGCTTCGGCTCCGGATCATTATTATGATGCGTCCAATGCAGAAAAGTTAGTGAGCGCGTTCCAAAACATTGCATCAAAAGTAGGTGCGGTTCGCCTGACGAATTAAGATTGAGCAAAGCCTGTAGAGATGGCGGTCGCGGTGACCGCCTTTTTTATTGCCCAAGCAGGCGGTTGACCAATGGGACAGTCAGCTCGTCAAAATGTGATATGACCAAATCTGGCGCGAACTCGCTGACGTGCTTATCGCTGTAACCAAAGTCCACCGCGATGCTGGGTATGCCAGCCGCCTTTGCGGTAGCAATATCCGTTATCGTATCCCCAATCATGATCGCTTTTTGCCGGTCTCCGCCAGCCAGATCTATCGTCTCAAACAAATGACGCGGGTCCGGCTTTTTCCACGCGAAGGTGTCTTGCCCGCAAATGGCTTCAAAGAGGTGCGCATGACCAAGCCCTTCTAGTAGCGTTTTGGACATTGCCTCATATTTGTTGGTGCAGATGGCATGAATGAAACCCGCCTGCGTGAAGCGGTCCAGCACCTTAAGCACGCCCGCGTAGGGCTGCGTCTTGCCCGGCATATGGCCGGTGTAATGGTCTATGAAAGCGTCAAATAGCCGTTCCTTTTCAAGGGCCGAGATGCTCCTGCCTTGTGCTTCCAGTGCACGCTCAATCATCACGCGCCCGCCAAAGCCAACGTAGCTCATCAGCTGGTCAGGATTTGCCGGCGGCAACTCAATCAAAGCCAGACAATGGTTCAAGCTATCCAGCAAATCCGGTGCGGTGTGGGCAAAAGTGCCATCAAGATCAAAGACAAGAATCGGTTTTTTCATGTTTTGAATCTGGCGATTAAAGTGCTTTCAAGCAAGTCCGAGCCAAACATTCTTGTACGAAGTTGTGAAATATGCGGCTCGCGGCATGACAAAATGGCCAGCTTCATGATAGGAGCGCGGCAATTGTAGGGGATGGCAGGTTCATGGACGCCAAAGCATTGAAGATAAAAGCTGCGGATGCAGCGCTGGCCTATGTCAAAGATGGTATGCGCCTTGGCATTGGCACCGGCTCTACTGCGGATGAGTTTATCCGGCTGCTGGCGGTGAAAGTGGCAAACGGCATGTCTGTCATCGGCGTGCCAACTTCTGAGCGATCTGCCGCGCTTTGCCACGAATTGGGCGTTCCGCTGGCGACGTTGGATGAAATGCCGGAGCTGGACCTCACCATTGACGGCACAGACGAAATTGATGGTGATTTTAATCTCATTAAAGGCGGTGGCGGTGCGTTGCTCCGCGAGAAGATTGTCGCTGCGGCATCAAAAGAGATGATTGTGATTGCCGATGATTCCAAACTGGTAAAAGCCCTCGGCGCATTTCCTCTGCCCATAGAAGTGAATAAGTTCGGCCTTGAGGCGACCAAACTGGCAATCGTGAAAGCCGCTGCGGCCTTGGGTCTTGCCGGTGACCTTAAACTGCGCATGGCTGGCAATACGCCATTCATGACAGATGGTGGACATCTTATTCTCGATGCATCTTTTGGCCTTATTCCGGATGCAGAAGCGCTTTCACATGCTTTGCAAGCCATCCCCGGAGTGGTAGAGACGGGTCTCTTTATTAGAATGGCCACTCGCGCCATTTTGGCGGGCGCCGATGGCATTCGCGTTTTAGAACACTGATTTGACGGAGATACCATTATTATGACTTTCACCAACCGGATGCGCCGCACGTTTCAAGCCACAGTGGCAGGCCTGATGATTTTGACAGCCGGCGCTGCATTTGCCGAGGAAATTCCGGCTAGCCATTTGGCCCAAGCCCGCGCTGCGCTTGCCGCCATAAAGGGTACAGACCAATTTGACGCGATCCTGCCACAGGCCGCTGATGCGTTGAAATCTGAACTTATTCAGAAGGATCCTAATCTTGAGGCGCTGATTAGCTCGACCGTGGATAATGAAGTGCTTGCGCTTGCCTCGCGCCGCGGTGATCTCGAAGGTGAAGCTGCTCGCGTTTACGCCAAGGTGTTCACTGAAGAAGAATTGAAGGCCATTGCCGATTTCTATAACACCGATGCAGGCAAAAAGTTGATCAAAGAAGGCCCGATAGCGACGCGTGGCATCGTGGATGCCGCTAATGTTTGGCAGGCTGGTGTTGCTCGTGATTTGGCATCCAATGTTGCCACCAAGCTGAAAGCTGCCGCACCTGCGGAAGTGGCACCGGCTGTTGATCCGGCTGCGCCTGCCGATGGCACGGACGCCGCAACGCCAGCTGACCCTGCCGCGCCTAAGAAGCCAAAGTCCTAATACATCACTGTCTTTTCGACTGTATCAAGCCCGAATGGAGAATTCTTCGTTCGGGCTTTGCTTTTATTGGCGTCCGGTCTTATCTCAGAGCCAGTTCGGGCGCTTTCCGTATCCATTTCGTGCGATCACTGAGCGATTGCCGACCAGCTTTTGAGGCCAATTGGAGTCTTTTATGACCAGTTACGATTTCGATTTATTTGTCATTGGCGGTGGCTCCGGCGGCGTGCGGGCAGGGCGCGTCGCGGCGTCCATGGGCAAGCGTGTCGGCGTGGCAGAAGAGTTTCGCTTTGGCGGCACCTGCGTCATACGTGGCTGCGTGCCGAAGAAACTATTGGTCTATGCCTCTGAATTTCCAGAACATTTTCACGATGCCAAGGGCTATGGCTGGACAGTTGGTGAAGCGTCATTTGATTGGGCAACGCTCGTTGCTGCCAAGGACAAAGAGATCACCCGTCTTGAGGGACTTTACCGCAAGGGTCTGGACAATAACAAAGCCACAGTTTTTGACAGTCGTGCCGAACTTATAGATGCTCATACGGTCCTGATAAAAAGCACTGGAAAAACAGTGACTTGCGACCATATTTTGATTGCCACCGGAGGCCGTCCAAACCCGCATGTCGCGCTTCCGGGCCACGAATTGTGCATCACCTCCAACGAAGCCTTCGATATTCCGGCGCTTCCAAAAGTCATTATTATTGAAGGCGGCGGCTATATCGCGCTGGAATTTGCCAATATATTTCATGGGCTTGGCTCAAAAGTCACAGTTGTTTATCGCGGCAAGGAAATCCTCTCGCGCTTCGATCATGATGTCCGCCAAGGGTTGCACAAGGCCATGGTTGACAAGGGAATCACCATCCTCACCGAGACAAAACTTGAGGGCGTGCGGCGCGGGACGGATGGCCGTTTGCATGTGATTATGAGCAACGGAATGGCACTGGATGCGGACCAAGTGATGCTTGCCGTGGGCCGGATCCCCAATACTCAAGGGTTGGGTTTGGAAGCCGCAGGCGTTGCGACTGATGCGCAAGGCGCTGTAATCGTTGACGAATTTTCGCGTACCTCGCAGCCCAACATTTTCGCAGTAGGCGATGTCACCAACCGTGTGCAGCTAACGCCGGTCGCCATTCACGAGGCCATGTGCTTCATCGAAACTGCATTCAAAGATAATTCCACCAAGCCTGACCATGACCTTATTGCCACCGGCGTCTTCACGCGTCCGGAGATTGGGACGGTTGGTCTGTCAGAAGAGTCCGCAATTAAGAAGTTCGGCGATGTGGATATCTTTCGCGCCGAGTTCCGCCCGATGAAAGCCACGCTGTCCGGCGCCACTGAAAAAATGCTGATGAAGCTGGTGGTGGATGCCAAATCGCAGCGCGTTGTCGGTGCGCATGTCATGGGCCCAGATGCAGGCGAAATGGCGCAACTCCTTGCAATCCCTATGAAAATGGGCGCGACGAAGGCCGATTTCGACCGCACAATGGCTGTGCATCCGACCGCTGCTGAAGAGCTGGTGACGATGTATGTGCCGAGTTATAAGGTGCGGGGCGGGGTGCGGGTTTAGTTGTAGAGTCTAATTAGGTAAAGTTCTTTCAATTATATCATTAGTCGATCTTGTAGACTTGAAGTAATTGTGGCTAGAGAAATTATTATTAGTTATTTTATGATTTTGAATCAGTTCATGAAGAGTACTAACAGCAGAATCATAAGCTACCGAAATTTTCTCATTGTCATAATTTATCTTTAAACTTGGATCAATTCGGCAAATCATAAACATAATGGAAAACTGTCCTAATCTTTTGATATCATCATCTTGTCTGCTTGCTAGTAATTTGCCAACAGCGGAATATATTCGATATGCTGTTTCTAATTTTTTATGGTTTTCATTCGATCCAAAAATCGCGTCGTAATTTTCATCAACCAACCTGGTTTTACTATGTTTTGCCAGATGCGGAATGTCGTGATATATTGACATATATATTTGCAGTAACAACTCTGCGGAAATAGCATTTTTACTCGCGGTAATCTCCGTATCTCGCTTGGCTAATAAAATTATCCCCACTTCCTTTAAATATGACCTAATTTTATTTATATTGGGATTTAAACTCTTGAGGTCCGCGACAGTAATTTTATTTTGATTGTTAGTTCCGTATACGATTTCTGATATAACTTCTTCCTCGGTTGTTTGATATACCCTAGCCATTATAGTTGTATTATAGAATGGCTCCATGTCTGTTTCATTATTACTGTCTTTTGTTTTGAATAAATTGTAAATTGTTTTTGTTGTTTGTCCACCATTAACAATATATGGATTTTCTAAAAGTATATGTTTTTGCCCAGCTAGTGTTTTTACTTCCATCCTCTTACATACTATTGACAGTCCATTGTTTTTGTACCAAAATAATTTTGGATTGCTTATCATGCTTTGTTGAATGGTTTTGTTTATTTTACCTTTAAGTAATTTTCTAACATTTTTTTCTAATATTTTATCTTCAAATTTTTCATATAGCTTAGCAAGGTTGTAAGCATTTATGTTTACTATTTTCGCGTTTATTTCTTCATTCATGCTAATGTCATTTGAGGTAATAGGGATGGTTATTTCTCCAATAGAATTGTTTTTATCATCGATAAAAAAATCATAGTCATGAAAACACTCCCATGAGTCTACATTGCTATTTGCTTTGACAAATCTGTCTAATGTTTTCTGGTCTGACTCATTTATATTTGATCCATTTGTAGAAAGAAGAATTTTTATCTTTATGTTGTTGATTGAATCAGAGCTTATAAGCTCATAGAATCTCTCTATTTGCCTTTTAAGATAAATGTTTTCTATTTTTATGTTTTTGTCGGCGTCTATTACTATTTTTGAAATTTTGCTTAAGAAGGAATCTACGTCTTTTTCCCCTATGGTTCCTGATAGTTTTTCGCCTGACTTAAATTTGCATTGAAAAATGCTTACGACAACGTCTGTATTGTCCTCATCAATATGAAAAATATCAAAATCATGGTCACCGCTCCCTTCGGTTATACTCGGTAATATTTCATCTAGAGCCGAGTTTTCAATGTATCGTTGCGCAGTGTAAACAACAAAGGAGAAGGAGTCTTGAACCTCTTTCTTTATGGATCTTGCCTCAAAGACTCCTGCTTCC
>JANPBE010000230.1:0-2246 GCA_031430295.1 Phyllobacterium sp. | reverse complement strand
CGCGTTAATGGCGGCGCGTTCGTTAAAGGCGCGGACTTGCGCGTTGCTGGATTTGATTTCGGCATAATGCGCACGGCGACCGAAAATGGTTTCGACATAGCCGTGCTCGCGGCAGAAGGCTTTCGTGTCTTCCATATAGCCCTTGATGCCGGGGAAGCGTTCAAAATACTTCTTGATATATTGCCCGGCTTCCTCGCGCGGAATGGAAAGCTGATTGGCCAGCCCGAAGGCGGAAATACCATAAATAATGCCGAAATTAATCGCCTTGGCTCTGCGACGCACTTCGGATGGCATACCCTCCACTGGCACGCCGAACATTTCTGATGCTGTCATGGCGTGAATGTCGATGCCATCGGCAAAGGCTTGACGCAATTGAGGAATATCGGCGACATGGGCCAACACACGCAGTTCGATTTGGCTATAGTCGGCGGAGATAAGCACATTGCCGGGCTCGGCGATGAAGGCAGTACATATTTTGCGTCCCTCCGCTGTGCGTACCGGAATGTTTTGTATGTTCGGGTCGGACGATGACAAGCGTCCCGTCGTGGTGGACGCCAGCGAAAACGATGTGTGCACCCGCTTGGTACGCGGATTAATGTAGGTTGGCAGCGCGTCGGTATATGTGCTCTTTAGTTTGGTGAGCTGACGCCAATCGACAATTTTACGTGGTAGCTCGTGGCCTTCAGCAGCCAAATCTTCCAACACGTCGGCGGATGTCGACCATTGGCCCGTCGCAGTTTTCTTGCCGCCGGGGATTGCCATTTTGCCGAAGAGAATGTCGCCAAGCTGCTTCGGCGAACCGGGATTGAAGCGCTCACCCGCCGCGATGTAAATCTCCTCTTCAAGCCGCGCCGCGGTCTGGGCAAATTCACCGGAGAGGCGCGAGAGTATTTGCCTATCAATGGCAATGCCGCGCGCTTCCATGCGGGCAATCACATCCACCAGCGGGCGTTCCAATCGCTCATAAACGGTGGTCATGCCTTCTGCCGCCAGCCGTGGCTTTAGCACACGCCATAACCGCATTGTCACGTCAGCATCTTCCGCCGCATAGGCAGTGGCGAGGCCAAGCTCCACTTGATCGAAGGTCAGTTTACCTTTGCCGGAACCAGTCAACTCTTTGTAGGAAATCGGCTTGTGACCAAGGTGCTTTTCTGAAAGATCGTCCATGCCGTGGTTGGTGCGGCCGGCATCTAGTGTATAGGAAAGCAACATCGTGTCATCGAATGGCGCGATGGTAACGCCCAATTCGCTCAAAATATGCCAGTCATATTTCATGTTCTGACCGATTTTTAATACTGCCGGATGTTCCAAGACTGGCTTAATCGTGGCGATAGCGTCACTCAGCGGTATCTGTCCCTCAACCGCGCCGCCGCCTAGCAAATCTCCATGTCCGGTGCGGTGGGCAATCGGCACATAGGCGGCCTTACCTGCCGTGCTGCATAGCGAGAAACCAACCAGATTGGCCTGCAAAGCATCGAGCGAATCCGTCTCGGTATCGAAGGCGAGAATGCCCGCCTCGATGGCGTCATTGCACCATTTCTCGAGCGTGGCGAGATCGCGGATGCAGGTGTAATTTGTGGGGTCGATTTTGGTGGCGATGGCCTCAGCGGCACGGGCGGTGGCGAGGTTTTGAGGCGTAAGATCGAGTGACTTTGTGGCGCTAAGTTTCGTTCCGGTATCTGTTGGAGCGAGCGTGGTGGTAGGCTTCTCATCAGCGACGATTGGTCTGGTGCGGTTGTTGACCTCGTCCAAATCTGGTCCGTGAGCATGGCGGCCAAGCTCAATATTAACATTGGCGGCATCAACATTTGAGGCATCAGTGCCCGTTGCTTCCGCCACGCGGCGGGTGAGCGATGTGAACTCCATCGCCTTTAAGAATGCCACAAGTTTCGGCCCGTTGGGCCTGTCCATGTGCAGCGCCTCGAGCGGCACGGTCAGCGGCACATCTTGTTTGAGCGTTACAAGTTGGCGTGATAATCTGATGTTATCGACATTATCAATGATGCTCTGGCGGCGCTTGTCCTGCTTAATTTCGCCAGCGCGGGCTATCAGGCTTTCGACATCGCCAAATTGCTCCAGAAGCGTCGCCGCTGTCTTCGGTCCGATACCGGGAACGCCTGGCACGTTGTCTGCCGTATCGCCGGTAAGCGATTGCAGATCGATCATCATCTCCGGTGGCACGCCCCATTTTTCGATGACGTCAGCAATACCGAGGCGCTTGTCCTTCATGGTATCATAAAGCGTCA
>JANPBE010000229.1:0-10342 GCA_031430295.1 Phyllobacterium sp. | reverse complement strand
GATCGTGTCTTGCGCGGCTTCAGATTCCATCTGAGCAATGCGGGCACCCCAACCACCGGCGATTTCATACCCCATGCAGGAATAGCCAAATTCAATATCGACTGTCCCCGTGGAGAGGGTGCGCCAGTTGGCAGCGACCTCCGCCGGAAGACCGCCCGCCGCCGCGACAACACGGTCCCGAGGGTGGCAAAGAGCATTTATCGCGCCAATTACTTGCGCATAGGACATCGGGCGGTTGGTGCCTGCCGCTGACACAGGATTGATATTGCCATCCACGTAAATATCCCATGCCTTGCGCTGCTCATTGGCAAATGCCGTCCATTGCTTGTCCGCGCGGTAATTGCCTAGCGATTGCGACAACTTCAACAGTGACAATAATGCGTCACCAACGATGGGCAATGCCATGTGTTTGGCTGCATCATAGCGCCCGACATTGATTGTGATGATGGGCGCATCACGATCGAAAGCTGTCCACGAGCCGGTTGTGAAGTCCTGCAATCTCGTTCCAACTGCCAAAATGCAATCCGCTTTAGCGGCAACTGTATTTGCAGAATTAGAGCCCGTGACGCCGAGCGGCCCGATATTCAAAGGGTGTCCATGAACGATGTTAGCTCTGCCTGCGATTGTTTCTACGATGGGAATGTTGTGGAGCTTGGCAAATTGTAAAAGTTCGCTCGTCGCGCCGGAATATTGCACGCCGCCGCCTGCGATTATTAGTGGACGCTTGGCAAGCTTAAGCGCAGTTGTGGCGGCCATGATCTCAGTTTGGTCTGGCGACTGCCGCCGGATATGGTGAGTGCGTTCCGCGAAAAACTCTTCCGGGTAATCATAGCTCCAGCCCTGCACATCTTGCGGCAGCCCTAAAAACACCGGCCCGCAATCCGCAGGGTCGAGCATCGTTGCGATGGCTTTCGGCAGCGATTGCAGGATTTGCGCAGGATGAGTGATGCGATCCCAAAAGCGGGTGACACTTTTAAACGCGTCGTTGACCGTAATCGTTGGATCACCAAAATGCTCCACTTGCTGCAATACCGGATCGGGCAGGCGGCTGACATAGGTATCGCCGCACAGAAACAAAATAGGCAGGCGATTGGTGTGCGCGATGGCTGCGGCTGTCACCATATTGGTTGTGCCGGGTCCTGCCGAGGCGGTAGCGAACATAAATCGTTGCCGTAATTTTTGCTTGGCATAGGCAACGGCTGCAATCGCCATGGATTGTTCGTTTTGGCCGCGCCACAGTGGCAATTCTTCGCGGTGTTCGTACAGGGCTTCGCCCAAGCATATAACATTGCCATGTCCGAAAATACCAAAGCCGCCGCCGCAAAGTCGCTGCTTAACACCGTCAATTATGATGAACTGATTGGCCAAATAGCGCACAAGTGCTTGCGCTGTGGTCAAGCGTATACTGCGGTTGTGGTTTGGCATGGTGATCTCCGTGTGGCCTTGACGGCAAAGACTAGTTGGTGTTTATACACTTTGCAAGCGCTTGCAACGAAGGATTTATTTGTGACACAAATTGGCGTGGGAATTGTCGGTGGGGGCTATATGGGCAAGGCGCATGCCGTTGCCATGGGCGCTGTCGGCGCTGTTTTCGATACCGCACTTCGGCCTTCGCTTGAGATGATCTGCACGACAAGTGAGGACGGCGCTGCCAACAAAGCCAGACAATTTGGTTTCAAGCGCTCAACGTCTGACTGGCGGGTTCTGGTCAATGATCCTGCGGTGCAAGCCATTGTGATTGCCAGCCCGCAAGAAACCCACCACGACATTGCGCTTGCCGCGTTTGCGCAAGGAAAGCACGTGCTGTGCGAAAAACCGCTCGGCCTTAGTGTTGATCAAAGCCGCGCGATGGTGGAGGCTGCTGAGACAAGTGGCTGCATCCACATGGTTGGTTTTAATTATATCCGCACGCCAGCATCGCAGTTGGCGCGGCAAATAATTGCCCGTGGTGAAATTGGCGACATTACGTTTTTGCGGGCCGAGCACACGGAAGACTTTCTCGCTGATGCGTCCCAGCCCGGGGACTGGCGAACACAAGGCCGCGCCAACGGCAATATGGGTGATCTAGCGCCGCATATCATCAATGCGGCTTTGGCGCTGGTAGGTCCGATATCCTCGTTGGTGGCTGATATCAAAACGGTTCACGAGACGCGCGGCGGCGTGAAAGTTGGTAATGACGATCAGAGCGCCATCATGTGTCGCTTTGCAAACGGGGCTATGGGGCAGCTGTTTATCAGCCGCATCGCGACGGGCCGTAAGATGGGATATGCCTACGAAATATACGGCACTAAAGGCTCCATTCGCTTTGATCAGGAAGACCAAAATTCGGTCTCGCTTTATCGTACCGAAGGCGCGGAGGACCGGCGCGGGTTTACGAAAATCCTCACAGGGCCGCTGCACCCGGACTACAAGCAATTTTGCCTCGGGCCCGGTCACGGCACTGGCTATCAGGACCAGATCATCATCGAGGCGCGGGATTTTTTGCAGGCCATTCATGAAGGCAAGCCAATGTGGCCGACGTTTCGTGATGGCATGGTGGTGAACCAAATCATCGAAGCTGGTTGGCGCTCGCATGAGGGGCGCTGCTGGGTGGACATAGACAATATTTGAGAGAATGACATGACAATAAAAATTGGAAATGCACCCTGTTCGTGGGGCGTGGAATTTTCGGATGATCCGCGCAACCCATCTTGGGAGCAGGTGCTGGATGATTGCAAAGCGGCTGGCTATGACGGCATTGAACTGGGGCCGATTGGCTTTATGCCGGAAGATCCGGCCGTGCTGGGTGATGCTCTCGCCGCGCGCGGATTGCAGCTGATTGGTGGCGTCGTCTTCCGGCCGTTTCACGACGCGGCCAAGTGGGATGAGGTCAAAGATGCCGCGCTTCGAACATGTAAATCGCTCGTGGCGCACGGGGCTGAGCATTTGGTTTTGATCGATTCCATCTCTCCGCGCCGCGCGCCAACGGTGGGTCGGCCAGATGAAGCCGAACAAATGTCTGCCAGCGAATGGACCGGTTTTGCAGGCCGCTTTTGTGATATCGCAAAGATGGGTAGTGAGGAATTCGGCCTGACGGTATCCTTGCATCCTCATGCAGCTGGTTTCATGGATTTTGAGCCTGAAATCGAACGCTTGCTGGCCGAGATTGATGCTAGTCTTCTGAAACTCTGCCTCGACACCGGCCACTCGCATTTTGCCGGTTTTGACCCCGTTGCCTTCATGCTCCGCCACAGGGAAAGACTGGCCTATGTCCACTTCAAGGATATTGATCCAACAGTCCGAGCTGATGTAATCGCCAAGCGCACGGATTTTTATGCGGCGTGCGGGCAGGGGATTTTCTGCAACCTTGGCAAGGGCATGACGGACTTTAGGGCCGTGCGAGAGCTTTTGCTCGACACTGGCTATGATGGGTGGTGCACTGTTGAACAAGACTGCGATCCCGCAGGATCGACAAGTCCTGTTGATGACGCGCGCGCCAATCGCGATTACCTTCGCACAATGAACTTTTAAATACCGGAGATAGATATGTCACGTTTGGCTTGGGGTATGATTGGTGGCGGCGAAGGCAGCCAAATCGGGCCGGTGCATCGCATCAGTTCCGCGTTGGATGCTCAGTTTGATTTGAAAGCCGGAGCGCTTGATGCGGACCCCGCCAAGGGTCGTGATTTTGCTACGCGTCTTGGCATCGCGCAAGACCGCGCCTATGGCAACTGGCAAGAGATGTTAGAGGGCGAAAAGGACCGTAAAGACCGCGTTGATTTGGTCACCGTCGCCACGCCAAACTCCACGCATTATGCCATCACTAAGGCGTTTCTTGAGGCGGGCATTCATGTGCTGTGCGAAAAGCCGATGACTGTCACAGTCGATGAGGCAGAAGATATTGCCGCGACAGCGAAGCGCACGGGAAGCATTTGTGCGGTCAACTATGGCTACACGGGATACTCACTCGTGCGCCATATGCGGGCCATGGTGGCGCGGGGCGACTTGGGTAAAATCAGGCTCATCGTGGTTGAGTTTTCGCACGGGTTTCATGCCGATGCGGCAGATGCTGAAAACCCGCGTATGCGCTGGCGCTATGATCCGGCGCAAGCTGGAATATCCGGCCAGTTTGCCGATTGCGGCATTCATGCCTTGAACATGGCAAGCTTTATTTCGGGCCAAAATGCCCGCGAGCTATCGGCGGATTTTGTATCTGCCATTGCGAGCCGCCAGTTAGAGGATGATGCCATGGTCAATGTGCGCATGGATGGCGGCACAACAGTGCGCTTATGGACCAGCTCGGTCGCCGTCGGCAGTTTCCATGGTTTTAACATCCGTATTTTCGGCGAAAATGGCGGATTGCGCTGGGCGCAGCAATGGCCGGATCAACTTCAGTGGACGCCGTTGAACGGACGCACGGAAACCATCGAGCGCGGCAGTGCCCACCTATCAACTGATGCGGAGCGTGCGACGCGCATCGCCGCAGGTCACTCTGAAGGAATGCTGGTGGCATTTGCCAATATTTATACCGATCTGGCCGAAGCCATCGTTGCCCGCCGTGAGGGGCGGTCTGCCAATCCAGCCGCCATGCATTTCCCAACTGCAATCGACGGCCTTCGCTCGATTGCGGCCATAAAGGCCTCGGTGGATTCAGCCAAGGCAGGCGGCGCGTGGACAGATGCACGGCCCATGACTTTGCGTGACTAAATTGCTCGTAGAGTCCCGCGCAAAACCACTTCGCATGGCAGCAGTGTCCTGCGGACTATGCTGTCAGGCTGCTTTATCAAACTGATGGCAAGCTGAACCGCCTCTATGATGATCTCGCCGATCGGCTGGCGTATTGTGGATAAATTATACGACGCCCACGAGGCCATGCTGATATCGTTAAAGCCGATAATGCCTACGTCGCTGGGAACGGCGACGCCCCGCTCTTTGCAGGCATCAAGCGCTCCCATGGCAAGGATATCATCGCCGCAAAATACTGCTTCAAGCCCTTTGGTGTCCAATAAGCGCAGCATTAGTTCGCGGCCCTCCTCGTGAGAATAGGCAGGCGCAAATTCCTCAAGCAGCGGTTCTACGCCCTGTACCGCCAGCCCGCTTCGAAAGCCCTTCAGTCTGTCGCGCGTTGAGCTCGCCGCCTGCGGCCCGCCAAGAAAGGCAATCCGCCGGTAGCCGAGCGTGAGCAAAGTTTGAGCCGCCAAGTGCCCGCCTTGCACATTGTCCGCACTCACAATCGGGTAACGTTGCTTGCCGCTTGCTTTGCCAAAGGCGTGCACCAACGGAATATTGGCGGCAAGGCAACCACTCACGAACTTCTGTGACACTGTCGATGAAGCCACAATCACACCGTCGACGCTGTATTGGCGCAGCATATCAACAGCTTGCTGAGGGTGAGAGTTTGCCGAAAGATTGACCAGCAACGGGCGCAGTCCATTGTCCTGCAGGCCGCGCGTGAACAGGTCAAAAATTTGCATAAATGCAGGATTATCAAAGTTGTTTGACACAAGACCGACCAACTCGGTGCGCCCTGTCATAAGACTACGCGCCATGACATTTGGCTGGTATCCGAGCGCATCACATGCCGCCACTATTTTCTTGCGCGTATCCGGCGCGACGCTGGCACCATCGGTGAATGCTCGGGACACAGCAGAAATCGAAACACCTGCGCGCGCAGCAACCTCGCGCGCCGTCACTCTCGTGTCTCTTTTGGTTCCCATTATTGGTGGCAAAAGCGATTACCTACCCTTGTCGCATTTATGATGCCAACAGCATGTGAAGTTGCAATTACCTCCTGTCAACTGGCGAGTGGTTATGTGCGTTAGCAAGTACGACTGCACATTCGTTTTTGTTCCTCAACGCCCTGTATATTCCTACCGTCTGTCAATCGTCCATTTCTGGATGTTTCTCTTCCTTTATCTTTGGCCAAAGCCTATGAGAACGGTAGGTATCGCCAAATCATGTTCTCGAAATCTCAAACTTCTGTGTCCCCGCAACGCGCTTGACGATGATGGTTTCAGCTTGACCATCAACGTGAACGCTGGCCGTATAACCATCCCAATGGGACGGAATGCGCGGGTTCACGGTTAGTTTGCCGCCCTTCAATTCAATGCCAAGTATGGCCTCAATGGCCGTGCGATAAAGCCAGCCGGAAGAGCCTGTGTACCATGTCCAGCCACCGCGTCCGGTGCGGGTATCTGCCCCATAAACATCGGCGGCTACGACATAGGGCTCGACACGGTAGGTGTCCGCCGCTTCTTTGCTGAGTGCGTGGTTGATCGGGTTAAGCAAGTCGAACGCCTGCCATGCCTCATCAACCCGCCCCATCTTTGCCAGTGCATAAGCCACCCATGTTGCCGCATGGGTATATTGCCCGCCATTCTCGCGCACGCCCGGCGGATAACCTTTGATATAACCCGGCTCTTTGTCTGTGTGCTCGAACGGTGGCGTAAACAGGCGGATGATCTTGGCTTCTTTATCAACGAGTTGCGCCACAACATTATCCATCGCCAGCCCTGCGCGTATCGGGTCGCCCTTACCTGAAAGCACACTCCACGACTGGGCAATGGAGTCAATTTTGCATTCGTCAGAGGTGTTGGAGCCTAGCAATGCGCCGTCATCAAACGAGCCGCGCCGATACCAAGCGCCGTCCCAGCCTTGCTTCTCGACCGCGAGCTTGACCTTCTTGGCATGTGCCCGCCATGCGGCAACCCGCTTGTCATCGCCGCGCGCGGAGGCAATCGCATCAAAACGCTGCAAGCTATCCAACAGCAGCCATGCCAACCACACGCTTTCGCCCTTACCGCCTTCACCGACGCGGTTCATGCCGTCGTTCCAATCACCGCCCATAATGAGGGGCAGATTATTGGGACCAGTGCGTTTGACGGCAAGGTCAAGCCCGCGCGCGCAGTGTTCGTAAAGCGAACCTGTTTCGCCGGAGTTCTCCGGCTGGAAGAAAGCGTCATGCTCACCAGCTTGCAATTTAGGTCCGGCGATAAACGGAACCTGTTCATCCAAAATAGCGCTGTTACCCGTCGCGTTGATGTAGTGTGAGGTGAGGTATCCAAGCCAGACGATATCGTCAGATATCGTGGTCCGCACACCAGCGCCCGTGGCAGGCAGCCACCAGTGTTGCACATCGCCTTCGACAAACTGCCGCCCAGCCGCGCTTAAAATCTGGGTGCGGGCAATGTCCGGATTGTGCATCAACAGCGAGGCTGTGTCTTGCAACTGGTCGCGGAAACCAAAGGCGCCGGAGGCCTGATAAAACGCGCTGCGGGCCTCAATGCGGCACGCCATGCTTTGGTAGGGCAGCCACGTGTTGACCATCAAATTAAAGGCTTCATCTGGCGTTTCAACTTGAATGGTGGAGAGAAAATCTTCCCATTTTTCGCTGCCATGGGCTTCCCAATCATCAAAGCTTTTGGTGCGCAATCGTGCGACAAGCCCTGCCACATCGGTAGCCTTATCGGCATCACCTAACATGAAGGTGATGCTTCGCGTGGTGCCGGCAGGCATTACAAGATCACATGCCAGAACTGCACATGGGTCGCCCAGTGTGTCCGTAGAACGGTTCAGCGTCGCGCTACCCGTCACACATTCTGGTAACTTTATATCTTGGGTTTTACCAAAGAAATCACATCTGGATGCGGTAAAACTTTGCACCTGAAAATCGCTCGCAAGGAATGCCGTGCGCCCTGCAAATTCCATGCTGTACGGATTGGACGCTGTGAGCACTTGCGCCTCGCTATCATATTTGAGTTCGATATAGGGCGCATTGCGGGCGCGATCATTACCGAGGACGAGTTCCGCATAGGCGAAAATACGTAATCGCCGCTCTTGGCTGCCGTTATTCGTTATTTCAATTTGCGTCAGCTTGGCCGGTTCTGTGCCCGCCATGATATGAGTCATTTTGGATATAAGACCGTCAGCCTTCATGGTAATCGTGGTTTTTCCAGGTGAATGGCGTGTCTCATACGTTGCGCTCGCACCATGCGAAAGCGCAGGTTGCGGCGCGAATACTTCGCCGCTCAATAGGTCGCGAATATAGAAGGCCTCACCGGGCCGATTGGTTACCGGATCATTGCTCCACGGCGTTAGCTGGTAATCGCGTGAATTCTTGCTCCACGTAAAGGCAGCGCCTTCTGCCGAGATATGGAAGCCGAAATCAGGGTTGGTAATGACGTTAATCCACGGCTGTGGGGTAGCGCTGCCAGAGGCCAAGCGGACAACATAATCGCGGCTCTTCGGGTCAAAGCCACCGTAGCCATTCCAAAAGTGCAGTCCTTCGCCCGAAATGACTTCGGGCCTGAAGTCTGGCGATGTTTTGCCCTGATAAAGTCGCTTGTACTGAGAAGAAGCTGTATGTGCAGCTAAAGTACTGCCAGCCCGTTCCTTGGATTTGATACGCAATAACTGCTCAGAAATTGTGCCATTACGGGCGTGAAACAAGATACGTGCCGCAGCAAGCAACGCTTGATATGTCTCCGCATCCATCAAATCACGGCGCACGGTGAAAATGTGCTGGCCAGGCCCCGAGGCCAGCCCACGCTTGCTGGCGGCTTCACGGTAGGCGTCAATTTCGCCTTGCAAATTTTGCGCATAAGACGCGGCGCGTTCGTTGATAACCACAAGATCTGACACAATGCCGCGCGAGCGCAAATATTCTTGGCTGCGGAACGCTTGGCGCAAAATAGGCAAATCGCCTTCATCATCAATACGTAGTGCGAAAATCGGGTTATCGCCGGATATGCCGAGTGGCCAAAGCGCGGACTGCTTACGAATACCGCCTGCAACGACGTCATCAGCCGCCGAAAGAAGAGTGTCGGGAAAAATGAGATGGGTGGCTAGTTGCTGGAACAGCGCTGCCTCGCTGGAGGTAATATCGGTGTGACGCTGCTGCACCTGCGAGCGCGACCACGCTAAATGGAGCTCTTGGGCAAAGCACTCGCCATGACGGAAGTTGGCAACGGCAGCATCAATTGTTTCGCGATTTGGCGCGGCAATGGTCCAGAACGTTACCTTCACTTCTTTGCCTGCTGGAACGCGCACGATGCGGCGTAGCGAAAGGCAGGGGTCCAAGGTAAAACCTTGGCTACCGGTAAGCCTTGCGCCATGATCAAACGCTGCGGCATTGGTAATATCGCGTCCGCGCCCGATGAACAAACGCCGGTCAGTTTCGGCCTGTGTCTCGCGCCCTGTAGGCGCGGCGTCAGCGATCATATGCGCCACGCAAATGTCTGGATCAGACTTTGTGCGGCGGTTGCGCGACACATAGATAACGTTTCCATCCGCGCCGATTTCTGTTCTAACAAACATCTTGGAGAAAGCCGGATGCGCGGCGTCGGCCTGCGCGGAAGCCAGCACGGGCTCCGTGTAAGACGTTACCTCAATCAGCCGGTCAAACTTGCTGGTATTGGTCAAGGTGATGCGCCGGCCTTCGCCGTCATATTCGGATGTCACAAGGCATTCAAGGCGCGAGGTGATCGTACCTGCTACTTTGTGAAATTCGGCTTTATCGTCGGAAAAAATCGTATGAGACGTTTCATTTTGCAGGGATCTAGGAGCTGGCGTTGCAGACCATGTTTGGCCACTGCTTAAATCTCTTAGGAATATGAACGTGCCGGATAGGTCAAACGTTGGGTCGGCCTGCCAGCGCGTAACAGCAAGGCCGTTCCAGCGAGAATAGCCGGCTCCTGTGGCAGTAATCATTGTGGAATAATGGCCGTTAGAGAGCAGGATTGTCTGACGCTCGCTTTCCCTTGGATTTTCAATCAACCGAATTTCGGAGCGTTGCAACTGAGACAATGCTTCTGATGGCGCGCCACTAGTTTCAGCGCGTTTTACAGGTACGAGCTCATGCGGTGGCTTTTCTTGCAGCAACAATTCTGCTGCCTCAATCACTGGATCGGCATGGAACCGGTCCCGCAGGACACCATCAAACACAGCATTGGCGATGGCCGTAATGGTCATACCTTGATGATGCGCCATGTAGTTTTGCACAACAGCTACAGCCTCGCCTTCTTGAAGGCGTGAAGGCGTGAAGTCTATGGCATCATAAAAACCATAAGCGCCCTCAGCGCCCACTTCAGTCAAACGCGCATAGTTTTGCACGGCCTCGCTTGGATAAAATTGCGCGGCCAATGCGCTCGCATAGGGAGCAATGACAAGGTCTTGTACCAGATCGTGCTTGAGGCCGAGGGAAGGGACGCCGAAATTGCGATATTGGTAGTTCATCTCGCGGTCGCGTGCGTTAAAAGCAGATTCAGATATGCCCCATGGCACATTGCGTTCTTTGGCATAAGCAATTTGGCGACGCACGGCGAGGCGGTTTGACTGGTTGAGAAGCCCGCCCTGCCGCTCGTGC
>JANPBE010000228.1:0-7276 GCA_031430295.1 Phyllobacterium sp. | reverse complement strand
TTTGCACTGGGAGCAGTTCATTGAAGGCACTACGATCAGCGCAGATACTTAGCGTTTATAAATCCAGCTCGAGTGCAGAGTATTGTTAGAGATGATCGCTACCCGTGCCAAAGGCCTAATTCTTATGGGTGCATTTGTTCCCAATATGGGTCGTCGCTAACAATACTCTGCACTCGAGCTGGATTTATAAACGCTAAGTATCTGCGCTGATCGTAGTGCCTTCAATGAACTGCTCCCAGTGCAAAATGCCGTGATCCGTAACTCTTCGATGATTGTGTCGAATCGCTCGCGCAATCGTTCGTCGCTCTCCACAGTCTCGTTGAGAATGGAGCCAGCAAATCCAACCAGATCAGCACCAAGACGTATCGCTTTGGCGGCATCCAAGCCGTTGCGCATGCCGCCCGAAGCAATGATTTTAGCTTCTGGATAAGCTGCGCGACAATTGACAAGGCTTGTTGCGGTTGGAATACCCCATTCGCGGAAAGTTTCTGCAGTTTGCCTAGCCCGATTGGTCGGAGCACGGTCAGCAACCACGGCCGCCCAACTGGTGCCACCGGCTCCAGCAACATCAATAATTTTCACCCCAACTTCTTTAAGCCGCAGCGCTAAAGTCGCTGAAAGGCCACAGCCAATTTCTTTGACAACTACAGGGCAATGAAGCGCTGCGACGACATCACCAATCTTTGCGACAACTCCCGACCAGTTTCGGTCACCACCACTTTGCAAAACCTCTTGCAACGGATTGAGGTGAATGATGAGCGCATCAGCTTCAATCATTTCAACGGCACGACGCGCATAATCCAAGCCATAGGCTTCACGGATCTGCGATGCCCCGAGATTTGCCAAAATAGGTACATCCGGGGCTCGTTTACGCAAGTCTTTGTCAAAGCCAGCAGCATGATTGGTCTCGATAGCAATGCGCTGCGAGCCGACAGCAAATGCAATTTTAAGATCTTGAGCCACAGCGGCAAGACGAGAGTTTATCGATGCCGCACGGTCCGGCCCGCCAGTCATCGAACTGATGAGTATTGGCGCACTTAGCTTGCGCGATAGAAATGTTGCACTGAGATCGATATTATCAATATCTAATTCAGGCAAAGCATCATGCACAAAACTAATAGCCTCAAAGCCTGTTGATGTAAGCCGTGGCGTGACATCGCCGTATAGAACGGTCTCAAGCTGATCGAGTTTTTGCTTTTCGCGATCATCCGCCAAGGTGAGCACCCTTGCGCCAATTAGAAATGCGAACCTGTTCAACAAGGGCCATGTGGGGCACGGTGAGTGCTGCAAGTCCTACAAAAACAATCTGGATAATGCGCGCATCGATAGGTGTATTTCCCAAGAATCGCCATGCAAAAACTGCAGCAATAATGACTGCGATCATGGGTGCGGCGGATGCCGCCAAAAGATAGAGAACAGACGAGCGACCAGCGTAGATTGTAGTGCGCAAAATATGGCGCGCGCTATGCATTGCACAGAAAAAAACTGTAAATGCGATGAGTGGTGGCGCGAACAAAGAAAGTGCGCCAACAGCCAAAACTTCAAGTCCGGTCAGCCAATTGCGACTACCTTCAAAAATTGCTGCCAAAACCAAAACCATAATCCAAGGCCGCGCCAGAAACTGCAGCCATGGCATTAGGGATTTGACCGTCGGTGCATCAATTAGAAAAGCAAACAGTTGAGCAGTCTCTTGGCTGTGCAATAGAGCCGGTAAAACGACAATTGCCCCACCGTAAACGATACGCGAGACCCATGCCGTACCGGCAGCCAGATCACCCGAAAAATGCGCCACAGAAATGAGGATAAATCCAATCAAAAATAGCACTGGTACCAGCAACCAAACTCCAACGACAAGACCTGCGAGTGCTACATACAAACAGATAAATCCAAGCCACGCGTTAACAGTTCTAATTTCGTAAAGACGGTAGGCAAAGATCGTATCAAGTGCACCATGTGGAACACCAAGAAGCACAATTAAAACGGCTAGGATTATCAATTCAAATTCACTGTCCAATCTTCCGTAGAATTGCGCAGCCAACAACACTAAACACGCAATCACGCAGAACGCCAACCCTTGAATACGAAGAGCGTTCATGGCTCAATCGCTCTGTTTTGCTGGCGGGAGCCTAAAAGCAAAGAACGCATAAGTTCGCGCAAGAACGGCTTTGGCGGCAATGAGAGAATGGTCTTAAGGTAATCCATTGGCGTGCCTTGATCGCTGAGAAACCTGATCACACGGTTAGTCTCAACTCCTTTAAACAGAGATATGAACATCTGCGGTGCAATCTGACAGTTTGCCCGCAAAACACGCAAAAATAACCTGTCCATCAGACGCAAAACAAAGGGGTCGCGTACATGCCCAATCGGATACCCGCCATGGGCGAGCTTTATCGCGCATGAAGAAGCCCAATGTTGAATGCGCTGAAAAGCGTAACCAGTGCTGGCTCTGGCGCCCCCTGCAGTAAGGCCGACCCTGACGTAGCTCTTGTCAATCTGTTGCTCGGGCTCAACCATTCCCATTGGCAGTATGCCTTGTTCTGTACGCAGAATTTTGAATGATCCAATTAATTTTCGTTCGATAACCGCGTCCAATTCTACCAGTAAAACCTCGCTGCCAAGCGGCTCCGGTCCGAATACAGTTATCTCAATAAGCGCTCGTCGTGCAGTTGTCGGGAGAACATAAGTAAACTGAATATGCGAGGGATGAGGTGGCGAAAAGTCCATTAACTCAGCCAGATTTGAGTCAAACACATCGTGGTCGCACTCGACTTCATGACCAACAAACGATTGCCAAAGAATTGCATCGTCCCGTTTGGGAGATTTCACTGGCCTTGTATCGACTACGGCAGCTGCCGTGAAAGTGCCCTGGTTCGTCTCAATCACCCACTTCCCGTCTCTCTTAAAAGGATTTAGCGTGACCATTGTATTCATCATAAGAGTTACATTGTCGCTGCGGTTAATCGCACCCACTTTTGCCTCATAAAAAACATCGGCTGGCAACATTTGATATGGCTTGACGTCGTTTTTCATCATGAGTTCACTTTGCGCACAAGCCACTCTCATTGTTCGCCACTCGTGTTTGATCAAAGCCTGATAGGGCAGCAAATCATTCTTCCAAAAACACCATGTTCGATCATTTGAATAGGCTCCTCGGGCCTCCAAAACCAAAGTTCGTAGATCAATGTTGCCAGTTTTTGCCAAGTTTGCGCCAAGGCTGAGGCCCGCACAGCCTCCGCCGATTATGATAAGGTCAAAATCACTCATGATTACTTTTTTCACCACGAGATACAACGTGGGGAAGCCCATGCAATGCTTGATGAAGAGGGTAGTGGTGCTCCTGACTTGCCCGCCAAAATGATGGTTTTAAAGGCTGGATACCAATGGTCGATAGGGTGACTGAAGCCTTCCTACTCCCGCTCACTTTGACCCTGCCATGCCAATACGCATAATCACGTTGTTTGAGTCTTGTGCCAATCTCCTGATATACACGGCTAGCTATCCATATGCCCATGCGCGCAGCTGAGGGCAGATAGGCAAGCCCGCGCTCACCACTACGATAATAGATGTCTGCAAGACCGAGCAGTGTTTTTACGCTTTGCCGCAACATTGGTTGTTGTTCGATAGGTGGATTGACCAGTGCTGAAGGTTTAATGTTTCCCACGAGACTAGCTGGTAAGTAGCGTCTCCCGTTTGCAGCATCCTCTTGAACATCGCGACAGATATTGGTGATTTGCATTGCTACACCCAAGTCAATCGCATGAGAAAATGCGTTGTTATCTCGCACATCCAATACGCCGCACATCATCAAACCAACAGTCCCTGCCACGCGGTAGCAATAACGCAGAAACTCCACCTCATCTTTCACTTGCACATCACCAAGATCCGATTCAACGCCCTTGATCAATTCAATCGCAATAGCTGGATCAATGTTGCATTCATGCATAAGTGCTATTGCATCGGCAACTATGGGATTAAGAGAAAGGCCAGAAAGCAACGCATCCTTCACCGACGCCAAGTCAGCTTTTGCTGCTTCAATCGATGTGGCTTCATCCGCCAAATCATCAAGGTATCGACAAAAGCCATAAAGCCTGGTCGCACGCGCCGCATGTAGTTTTCCCAAAAAATGACTCGCCCAATAAAAGCTCCGGCCTTTCTTTGCCAAGGTGATTTGAGCGGTCCCCAGCGCATGTGATGCAGCGATTTGAGAGCCTCCTTTCATGACTAAGCACACCGCGGAATTTGGCTATCAACCACTTTGGCGGAACACAAAACGCCAGGTAGTCCTGCGCCCGGATGGGTTCCTGCACCTGTGAGATAGAGATTTTTGATGCCTTCAGCTTTGTTGTGAAAGCGAAACCACGCCGACTGACGAAACAGAGGTGCCACCGAAAAGCCTGCCCCATGAACACTCAGATAGTCATCTCCAAAATCCTGCGGCGTCATGAAAAAGTCTTCGACTATGCAGGACTTCAAACCCGGTAAAATTGATTGATCAAGCGCAGCTACAATTTTGTCTTGCAATCGTGGACCCTCGACCGCCCAATCGACACTGCCTTGTAGATTTGGAACCGGACACAACACATAGAAACTATCGCAATTCGGTGGCGCAAAGCTCACGTCTGTCGCTGTAGGCCTGTGTACGTAAAGCGAAAAATCTTCCGCAAGGATCTTCTTATCGAAAATATCGTGCAACAATTCCCGGTATCGTTGACCTAGCCATATTGTGTGATGTGCAACGTCTGGGTATGTACGCGTCGTTCCAAAATAGAGCACGAATAGGCCCATGGAATATTTTGCCGAGGCAAGTTTTATCCGCGTTGATACAGCAACTTCCTTGATGTGTATCATATTACCGTAAAGATGCGCAGGGTCTGTGTTGGACACAATGATATCGGCATCGAGGAAACGTCCGTCAGACAAACTGACGCCCGTTGCTGCACCGTTGATCACACTGATTTTCTCGACAGTTGTGTTTAAATGAACCGCAATACCCTGCCGCGTCATCAGGTCCCCAAGTGCACGCGTGATCGCTCCTGTGCCGCCCATCGCGAAATGGACGCCATATGCGCGCTCCAGAAAATGAATGAGGCCATAAATGCTGGTCGTGTCAAAGGGATTTCCACCCACCAAAAGCGGTTGAATGGAGAAAGCCTGGCGCAGTTTTGGATGAGACAAATAGTGAGAAACTAATTGCCATACAGTCTTGTAACTACGCAATCCGATAAGATTAGGAATTTGGACCAACATAGAAGTAAACCGATCAAACGGCTTTGCTGACAGCTGTGTGAACGCAATATCGAATATTCGTTTGGAATGCGCGAGCAAATTCAAGTAGCCCTGTTTATCTTTCGGCTCTATGCGCTCTATCTCCGCCAGCGTATCTTCAAGTGTGCCCCCATAGTCAAAATGATCACCGTCCGGAAAGCGAAAGCGATACCAAGGGTTCAACGTGACCAATTCGATGTGATCGCGCATCTTCTCATCAAATAAAGCGAATAGCTCTTCGATTAGAAAAGGCGCTGTAATAACGGTGGGCCCGGCATCATGTGTGAACCCACCACGTTTGAACACTTGTGCACGTCCGCCCAAATCCGGACAGCGATCAATAAGCGTGACATTATATCCTTTGGCACGCATGCGTAGCGCACTGGCGATGCCCCCAAACCCCGCGCCTATAACGAGTACTTTTTTAATCGCGGTCATCATATTACGTGCAATCGCAATTTCTCGGCGATAGCTGTCAAGGGGGCTCCAGAGCAGGAAGGCAGAGTATCGGCAATTTCTATTGCAGCAAGTAAATGCTCTATTGCACGTTCCCGTGCAATATATTGAGCGTCCAGCCCATATCCATCTGCTTTAAGAGCAAGGACCGCATTCAAAGAGTGCGGCCTGTTTTCTTGCGCTGAATCAATAAAAACATCTGCGATGTCATCTATTATTTGATAACCGATCGCCAAACGATCAGCTGCTCTTTTGGCCGTTGTGGTCCAAGCTTCGTGGTCAGCGGCAATAAAGGCAAACTCAAGCGGCATACTGAGCAGCGAACCTGACTTTGCAGCAGCAATTTTCTCGTACTCTACAAAGGATATCATCGGTTTACCACGAACCGCGAGGTCTGCCCCCTGACCATGAATGGCATCAGTAATACGCGAGTGGGCTAGTCTAATCAGCTTTGGCACAATACGCTGTTCGCTAAATACTGCCAGTGCTCGATACGCCGCAGACAACAAAAGATCACCGGTACAAATTGCTGTGTTTTCACCAAACTTTGACCATACAGTCTCTACACCGCGCCGCATTGTATCCTGATCTTGGATATCATCATGAATAAGCGAAGCATTGTGGAAAAGCTCCGACGCAACAGCGATTGTAATTGCATCCCGTTCGTTCACCTGAAGCGTGCGTGCAGTATCAAGCGCAAGCCTTGCTCGCACGCGTTTACCGCCAGATTCGAAATGATGGGTTACTGCTTTCATCAGTGGCACGTGATAAGCTCTCGACACGTCGATATTGCAATCAAGCAATTCAACCATTGCTGTCTCGACCTCTCGTAACAAGAAGTTACGATTAGACTCGATGTCAACAGTTTGCACTAACTCTTGAAGCTGCATCAGCATGATATGTTCTTCGTTCTTAGAGGTTCTGTGCCCAACTGGCACCTTCCAGACCCTAAAAATAATGATTGCCTTGTGTGTTCTCACACGCAAGGCAATCAAGATTAAGACTATGCTTGAGTTGAACTTTTTTCAGTCTCGCTGACGGCTACGGTCCATATTATGACACCGAATGCCACCTTGTTTAGGAGATCGGCAAGATTGTATATTACGTTCAACGCCTTCATGCTGTCGGCAGGGCTGCTGCCTGTTAAGTAGCCGAAGAAGTATCCGATTGGGTATACTGCCCAACCTATTGTCACGATCCAGCGCATTAAGCTGAATGCTGACTTTACACTTGGGGGAGCTTTTTCTGCATTGATTTTCCCTGCTTGACCAAAAAAGATTTCATACAAAATAAAAGCCCAACCGAGCATGCCGACGATAAAGGCTGGCCAGACCGAAACATACCCTGCCTCGCCGAGATACCCACCGATAAGCATCACGAGTGTCCCTATCATCAGACGCCAAAACACGCCTGCTGGAACTTTCGTTATTGCTGACAGAATGAGAAAAAACTCAATCATCAGCAATGGCACCGTTATCAGCCAGTCAATGTAGCGGTAAACAGTGGGTGTCGAGCCGGTGGTTACCCATACTTCGCGCATGTAGAAATAATGCAC